>JAYSZC010000616.1:0-9525 GCA_043738235.1 Lewinellaceae bacterium
ATGGTAACCGCCGATTCAAATCCGGGCTGCGAACCGTTGCCGGGATAGGCCGCAATACCCGCCGTACCGTCTTGCAGGTACCGGATCTTTCCCAGTTCAGGCCCGTTGGTCACAATACCGCGTACCGTGACGACCGTACCGGACGGCAAGGCACGGGCAGCTGCAATGTCAATAACCTGGGCTAAAAGGGAGGAATGGTGATACAGGGTAAAAACGAGTAGTAAAAAAGTTCGGATCATTTAAAGTAGTTATCCGTTATTAGTTATTGGTTATCAGTGTTGATAATCAAGCATTTGAGCCGCCCCGGCCGTCGTTGTGCGTCCTCGCCAACGACATTGTACCACTCATACTAAGAGATTTGATCTATTTTAGGCTTGGGATTCGGAATAAATTTGCTGTTGGCGGGGACGCACAACAGCGGCCTTGGCACTTATTCTTCGATTTTGCAGGGTAATAAAATTCAGACCCTATGTTTGCCCTTTGCCTTGCCTACCAACTTGCTACAGCTATTTGCACCACTTCATTACCTGACGACATTTCCACATAGTAATGACCGGGTGGCACATTTTCCAAATTTTGAAACAACAAAGTAGAAATTTCATGTCGGGATAAAACCGGCTGCGTAATGTCTAATTTATGCCCCAAAATATTTCGGAGGGCGAAGGTAGCGACCAAAGGCACTTTGCGATCCGGTAAAAGTATACGGAGTTCGCCTTTTGTCCGGTTAAATGCAAAAATATAGCGGCTGTTGACATAAGACGCCAGTTGAAACCAGGCTGCCGTCATGTCCGGCATACCGTATCCGCGGGCATTATCGGGGCGTTCCGCCTGATCGGCAGAAGCAAATACGGCATCGAGTATTTCTGCGGCGGTTTTTTCCGGGAAAGCGCTCCAGAGAGAAGCGATACTTCCAACCAGCATGGGAGAGGCTACCGAAGTGCCGCTCGACACGCCTAATTGTGTTCCGGTATTCCCGGCAGTCACTACTTCTTCCCCTGGCGCTACCAGGTCAGGTTTGATACGCCCGTCGGGTGTTGGACCGACAGAACTGAATGCTGCCCTGCGCGCATCGTGCTGAACGGCGCCGACGGCAATCAATCCGGGTGCATCTGCCGGAACACCGATAAAGCGCCAGGCTTCGTCGCCTTCATTGCCGGCGCTGTTGCACACGATCATGCCTTTTGTAGCGGCAATGGCTGCTCCCCGGGAGCCGAGCGCCGTGCGGCCATCCAATTGTAAGTACTTGTGACTCAGTGAAGTATCGTTAAAAACGGTATAACCCAGCGATGCGTTGATAATGTCGACGCCGGCACTGTCCGCCCACTCTGCCCCTGCAATCCAGTTGGTTTCTTCCACCGGGTACTCCCCGCCGGTATCTTCCGTTTTAAGCAAAAAATAGGTCGCTTCCGGCGCTGTCCCTACAAAATAGCCGGGCAAATACGCGCCCATCACGGAAAGCACCGAGGTGCCGTGCTGGGCGGCTTCGTACACCGCCCCATCGTGTTCCACAAAATCATGCGCCGAAAAAAGCCGGTTGTGGTAGGCCAAGCTGTCGAAAAAAGGCAGGGTGTCCACATTGGTAAATCCGCCGTCCATCACGGCTACATAAATGCCTGCTCCTTTGTGACCGGCCATGTGCAGCACGGGAACGCCCAGCAGGTTGTTTTGCATAGCAGCATAACCCCAGTAGGTTCCGCCGCCTTCCACCTGTGGCATCAAAGGCAGCGGTTTGCGTTTCTTTTCAGGGCGGTTGGTCGGATTGCGGTATTTCAGGTGCGGGCCGAGGTACCGGACACTTTTGACGAAGGGCAATTTGACCAACGCGGCAGCACGGGCAGAGTCGCTGATAACAGCTGCCGCATTTAACCAACGGGAGACGGAATGTATTTGAGTCACATGGTATTTCAAAGCCGTCAGATAATCCGGCGTGGGCGGCAAGTCGTTTTCCACCATTGCTATACCGGCGCGGGCGCGGCGTTCGATGGCGCGGGCAGAAAGAAACTCAGCAGGGCGACAGGTACAATAGGGCGTATTGTTTTTATCGGTGAATTCGACCCAGTATTTGTAGAGTTTAGGATTTTGGGCGCTTAGAAATAATGGGAATATTGTCAAAAAAAGGGTGAGTCTTGCCATGCTGCGGGTTGAATTTTTGCACAAAGAAAAGACAAAAAGGAAAGGGCAAAGGGCAAAAACGTAGGGTACACCGTAGATTACCTCATTGCCCCTTGCCTTTTGCTTTTTGCCCTTTGCTTTTTACCATCTCGCCGACGGCCTTCTCACCGCCGCTTTCTTTTTCGACGGTGCATCGCCCAGATTCATCATAATGCCCGTGCTCAATGCAATGCCCCGGTTCTTGATTTGTTCATTTACAATCGGGAAATTGTACAATTCCGTCAAACCCTGCGTGTACCGGGCATCGGCAAACCACTTGCCACCGTTGAAATTGACCTGGAGTCCCAGACCACCCACAGCAGCGACTTCAAAACGGTTATAATCCAAATTTTCGAAATTCAGGTCGGTGCGAATGGGATCAAATTCAAATAAAAAGCGTGTGCGGGTGATGAGTTTACCACTCATAGCATACCCTACTGATGGCCCGAGTACAGCATATCCTTGTACAATATCGTTGCCTATTTTGACTTTAGCCAGGAGCGGAAGTTCCAGATAATTGGTCCGAATAACGGCCTCCACACCGGCCGGAATATCAATTTTGCCGACGGGAATATCGATGGCTTCACTGAATCGAAAACCTTTTTGAACCCAGTTCAGTTCAGGTTGAACAGCGAAATATTTACCAAAACTGATTTCTGCCACAGCGCCGGCTACTGCTCCGGTAGCATACTTAAAATCGGGCGTAAGGTCGCTCAAGGCTTCCGTGGTATGTACATTCCCAAAGTTGGCGCCGCCTTTCAGGCCAACAGCCACTTGTGCGAAAAGAAAAGTGTTTCCAAAAAGGGTAATCAGGGCTGCGAACAGCATTTGCTTTGTGGTTTTCATATTTGTTAATACAATTTAAATGATTGATTATCAGTGATTTAAACTGATTGGACAAATGTGCGGCCCTCCCGTAGTTAAGTGGCGTTATGCCGGTGTTAGCGTTGAGATAAAGTTTAAAAGAAAGCAGGCAGGAGCAGTTAAAAACGGTTAATTTTTGTACCTTCGCGCGCATTTTAAACCCTGACCCTGATTTACATGATTACATGATTTACGTGATGAGCCTGATTGATTTGCAAGATTTTCAGAGCATTGCAGGCAGAGCATTTTGAAAAATCATTTGTTATAGATAAACGATTCAGTCCAAATACAAAAAAAATCCACTGTTAAGAGAAGCGTATGCAAGATTCGAGGATTATTTCCATTAACATTGAAGATGAACTCAAAACAGCGTACATCGACTACTCGATGTCCGTTATTGTCAGCCGCGCCCTGCCGGATGTGCGCGACGGCCTCAAACCGGTTCACCGCCGGGTATTGTACGGTATGCTCGATCTGGGCCTGGCGTACAACAAACCTTATAAAAAATCGGCCCGTATCGTCGGGGAAGTGCTGGGTAAGTACCACCCGCACGGCGATAGTTCCGTTTATGATGCGATGGTGCGGATGGCCCAGGAATGGAGCCTGCGTTATCCTTTGGTGGATGGCCAGGGCAACTTCGGCAGTATGGACGGCGACTCCCCGGCGGCCATGCGTTACACGGAGGCGCGTTTGCGCAGGATTTCCGAAGAAATTGTGGGCGATATAGATAAGGACACGGTTGATTTCCAATTCAACTTCGACGACTCGCTCCAGGAGCCTACCGTGATGCCGTCCAAACTCCCCAACCTGTTGGTCAACGGCGCTTCGGGTATTGCGGTCGGTATGGCCACCAACATGATGCCCCACAACCTCAGCGAGGTCTGTGCCGCCATTATTGCAGCGGTGGACAACCCTGAAATCACAGTAGAAGAATTGATGGAATATGTGAAAGCGCCCGATTTTCCCACCGGCGGTATTATATATGGTCTGTCCGGCGTCAAAGAAGGTTTCCGTACCGGTCGCGGTCGCTGCGTGGTACGCGCTAAAACGGAAATTGAAACGGACGACAAAGGGCGAGAAGCCATTATTGTCCATGAAATACCTTACCAGATCAACAAAGCCGTTCTGATTACCAAAATTGCGGAGTTGGTCAATGAAAAAAGAATCCTCGGTGTCAGCGATGTGCGCGACGAATCGAACCGCGAAGGCGTTCGTATCGTGATCGAAATCAAACGCGACGCCGCTGCCAATGTCATCCTGAGCCAGTTGTTCAAACTGACGCCGCTGCAAACCAGTTACGGTATAAATAATATCGCCCTGGTCAACGGTCGCCCCCGTCTGCTCAACCTGAAAGACCTCATCGATGAATTTGTAAAATTCCGCATCGAGGTAGTGGTGCGCCGCACGCGTTTCGAGTTGAGAAAAGCCGAAGAACGCGCCCATATCCTAGAAGGTTTGCTGATCGCCCTCGATCACTTAGATGAAGTGATCAAACTCATCCGCGCGTCCAAAGACGCTGAAGAAGCGCGCGAAGGACTGATGAACAAGTTTGGCTTGTCTGAATTACAGTCGAAAGCCATACTCGCTATGCGCCTGCAGCAGCTCACGGGCCTGGAGCGCGACAAGGTGAAACTCGAATACGAAGAGTTGATGAAAAAAATCACCGAGTTGAGAGCCATCCTCGCCGATGAAGGTTTGCAACGCGGTATCGTCAAGTCGGAAACCAATGAAATCAACGACCGTTTCGGCGACAAACGGATGACCAGTATCGAAATCAATGAGGCGGACATCAGCATTGAAGACCTCATTGAAAACGAAGAAGTGGTGATTACGATCAGCCACGCCGGTTACATCAAACGCACCCCGATCAGTGAATACCGGGCGCAGGGTCGCGGCGGTCGCGGCGCCCAGGGCGTTCGCACCCGCGATGAGGACTTTGTGGAGCACATGTTTACGGCTACCAACCACAATAGCCTGCTGCTGTTTACGGAAAGCGGACGTTGTTTCTGGTTGAAAGTGTACGAAATTCCGGAAGGCGCCAAAGCCACGGCAGGCAGGGTGATCCAAAACCTGCTGAACATCCCGAAAGAAGATAAAGTACGCGCCTACATCATTGTAAAGAATTTACAGGATGATGAGTTTATCAACAATAACTACATCATGTTCTGCACGCGTCGCGGCCAGATTAAAAAAACATTGCTCGAAGAATATTCGCGCCCGCGTCAGGGTGGTATCAATGCGATCGGCATCAATGATGGCGACGCGCTGATAGAAGCCAAACTGACCAACGGCAAAAACGAAATCATTCTGGCGATCAAAAGTGGCAAGGCGATTCGTTTCAATGAGGAAGATGTGCGTTCGATGGGCCGTACGGCGGCAGGGGTGCGCGGCATCCGGGTCGACGATAAGGGCGGCGATGCTGTGGTAGGTATGGTTTGTGTAGACCCGGCTGATACCACGACCAGCATATTGGTCGTATCGGAAAAAGGGATGGGCAAACGTTCGGCGCTCGACGAATACCGCACCCAAAGCAGGGGTGGCAAAGGGGTAAAAACCATCAACGTTACCGCTAAAACCGGACATTTGGTGGCTATAAAAACCGTTACAGACAATAACGATCTGATGATTACCACCACTTCCGGTATCACGATTCGCACTTCAACGGACGAACTCCGGGTGATGGGCCGCGCCACACAAGGCGTAAAATTGATTCGTTTGGAAGAAAGTGATAATATTGCGGACGTAACCGTGGTCACCTCGGCAGAAGAAGAAATGTTATTGCCGGAAACCCCGTTTACCGAAACGGACGATATAACACCCGAAGGAGAAGAATAAATGTAAAATGCAAATTGCAAAAGCAATAAATCAACAAATTACTTTTTCGTAACTCATTGATTAACATTGCCTTTTGTCCTTTGCTTTTTTGCCTTTTTTCTTCATTAACCAAGCATTAGAAATCTTTTAAGGAAAATCACGTCTTGAATGGGATTTTCAAAACAATCATAACTTTTGAGCATACCATGAAAAAAGTTCTTTTCGCCCTTGCGGGCTTTTTGTTGGTGACTTTCGCTGCCCAGGCGCAGGAAGATGGCGCCAAATTGGCAAAACAAGCCGGTAAAGCACTGGCTGCCTATAACCAGGATCCGGCCGGCAACAAAGCCAAACTTGCGGAAGCCATTCAAAAAATCGAGGAAGCGATGCAAACACCTGAAGCACAGGCACTTGCATCTGCCTGGCTCACAAAAGGGGATGTGTACAATCGCCGCCTCGACAGCGATCTGACTGCCCGGGTACTGAACCCGTCTGCACCATTTACCGGCGACAACGACGCGCTGCTGGCTTTTGAAGCATACAAAAAGGCGTATGAAAACCCGGCAGCCAAAAAATACGAGAAATCGGATGCACTCAAAGGTATTCAGACCGTACAGGCTTCCCTGATCAATATCGGCGGTTCCAAATATGAGAACAAGGACTACGAAAAAGCCTATTTTTCTTATGAGGCCTCCCTGCAGGCGCACAAAGTCATCGCCGATGCCAAAGAACAAAGCGTATTTGACGATCCTGCCATTTACAACGATCAGATGTACTTTACGGCTGTAATTGCCATCATGGCCGGCCGCTGCAAAGACGCAATCCCATACCTCGAAACATTAGTCAAATTGGACTCGGCAAAAGCGTTTGAACCTTTGTACAACTGCAAAGTAGAAGCAGGCGACGTGGCAGGCGCTGAAAAGATTCTGACCGAAGGTCGGAAGAAATTCCCGGAAGATTCCGGCCTGCTGTTTGCAGAAATCAATGCTTACCTGAAAAAAGGCAAACTCGACGAACTGACTGATCGCCTGAAACAAGCCATCAAACAAGAACCCAATAATGTGGGTCTCTATGTAACCTTGGGCAATGTGTACGACAATCTTTATCAGACCATGTATAAAGAGAAAAACGATGCCAAAGCACTGGAATATTTCAACGAGGCAAAAAACTATTACGAACAGGCTACGGCCAAAGACCCTGCTAACGTGGATGCCGTATATTCCATTGGCGCGCTGTACTACAACAAAGCGGCCCTCCGTACCCAGGAAATGAACGCCTTGCCGGAAGATTTTTCTTCTACCGGTCTGAAAAAACTGAAGGTACTGCGCGATGAAGTCATGTTACTGTTCGACCAGTCCCTGCCGTATTTCCAGAAAGCGGAAGGGATCAACCCGAACGACATCAATACGTTGATCGCTTTGAATGAAATCTATGCGCGCAAAGAAGAAGAGACGCTGTCGGCTGAATTCAAAAAACGCCTGGAAGTTGTGAAAGGCGGTGGCAAAAACGCTGCTTCTTACTTTAAAAACTAGTTATTAGTTATTGGTTATCTGTGTTGATAATCAAGCATTTGCAAAGAATTTAGTCTAAATTAATTTTGCACACCTACTTAACATGAGCCATCCCGATCTTCGGCGATGGCTCATGTTATTATGATAAACTCCGGTTAATCCGTTTCATTTGTGCACTAAACTTCGCATATATCCGCATTATACATGTCCTCGCCCTCCTTTTCCATCATCACAGTTGTTTTCAACGGCGAAGCCCTGCTGCCCGGCACCATCGAAAGTGTACGGCAGCAAACGTATTCGAATATCGAATACATCATCGTGGATGGCGCTTCCAAAGACGGAACACCGGAAATTATCAGAAAAGCAGCGGAAACGATGCCTAACCTGAAATGGATTTCCGAGCCGGACAAAGGCCTGTACGATGCCATGAACAAAGGCTTGCGCATGGCTACGAGCGATTTTGTTTGGTTCATGAACGGCGGCGACCACCTGTACGCAGCGGATACCGTGGAAAAAACGGCAGCCATGGCGACAAATGAAACGGATGTTCTCTACGGAGAAACACTTTTAGTCAATGAAGTCCGTCAACCCATCGGTACCATGAGCGACCTGAGTACCCGCCGCTTACCTGCCCGATTACACTGGCGGCATTATCTGGGCGGTATGCTCATAGTACATCAATCTTTTGTCGCGCGCCGCAGCATCGCTCCTTTGTATATAGACAACAACCTCTGCGCCGACTACGACTGGTGTATCCGCATCCTGCAAAAAAGCCGCGAAAACACCCATACCGGTCTCCTCCTGACAAACTATCTGATGGGCGGGATGTCCAAACAACGGCATCGGCAGAGTTTGAAAGATCGTTTTGCAGTCATGCGGCATCATTTCGGGCTGCTCCCTACACTACTGGCACATGCGATGATTGTGCTACGGGCGGGATGGCACAAGATTCGGCGAATTGGAAAACAGCAGTATTAAGGACAGTTTTATGTGGTGGCCCCCCCAATATTTATGATGTGGCAAGATTGACACAAGAAAAACATTGGTGTCAAGTACCAGGCGTAAATTATTGTCCATCTTCTTCCAACCACTTATCTAGATACTCATCCGTGATGCCGGTTGACTTCGCGACTTCAGCCACTTTTTCTACAAAACGATGTGCGAAAAACTTTGCAAGCAGATTCTTCAACGCTCGAAGTTCTTCCTCCGTTGGATTGAAGGAGTAGATTTTTAACAGTTCCAGCTGAAGCGGACTTAATTTCAAGCTAGGTTGGTTGGCAGCAGTCATCATTTTTGACGTTTGAACGTGTTTCAAAATTATCGTTACAAAAATACTTCATTTCGTTGTAGGCACCAAATCCTTCAATCCCCCTCCTCCAGTTCAAATACCTCCTCCACCCGCTTCCCGAATACCCGCGCGATTTTCATCGCCAGCACGGCAGAAGGCGCGTATTTTTCCAGTTCAATGGCGTTGATGGTCTGGCGTGTCACTTGTACCCGGTCAGCAAGTTCGGCCTGTGAGATATTGAGAATGGCCCGTTCTATTCGAATCTTGTTTTTCATGGCCTAATCTTTTGAAAAAATGGGTTTCAGGTGTAACACATAGTAATACCGCGCTACAAAAATCAGCAGTGGTGTAAACATATTGTACACCATCACGGTCAAAAAAGGTGTGCCGTGCGTAAATACAATAAACGCCAGCAACAGCAATGCATTCACCAGAATCGCCCATTGAAACGATTCCAACCGCACGCGTTGTATCCATTCGTCCTCAATTTTTTCCCTGGAAAATGCCAGCAGGAGCAGTCCGGCCAAGAGAGAAATACAAATCACCTCGTCCAGTAAGGCCAGGGTGATGGGTTTATCGGCGGACATAAACGTTTCAATCCACATAAACCCGGCCAGCCATTTGGGTACAATCACTTCCAGGGCTTGCGGATTGTCCTGGGCCATGTAATACAATCCGCCGAGAAAGGCAGGTACGGCTAAAATCCAGCCCAATATTTTCCAGCGGTGTGCAATCAGGAGATTGTTCTTCATCTTGATTTGTTTTTTTGTGAAATAATTTTGTCCAAAAGTATAATATAAACTACAATTAGTAAAATATATTTTACATTTAGATAAAAATTATTTACAAAAAAAGCCCCGACACATTTGTCGGGGCCGTTAACCAAATCAAACTTTCTGT
>JAYSZC010000617.1:0-1493 GCA_043738235.1 Lewinellaceae bacterium
ATTTTGTACTGTTTGCCGAATACGACCGGAGGAAAGCAAATTCAGATTGACTGGATCGGACACTACCGGAAACAACTCGTGTCCGTCGTAACGGAAAAGGCCAGCCGCGGTCGAAAACCAAATAAAACCATCCCGATCCTCAAAAAAGCCGTCGACTGAAAGATCTTCCTTCATGCCTCGAACATCGGGAGGCATTTCGTTTAAATACAACAGGGTAGATTGCGCTTGGGTGCAAGACGAGCTGGCGAAGAAGAAAAACAAGAATGCGGCGACGGTTTTTTTCATATTTTCAATTTACAGCCACTTTTTTTTCCAGAAATCCACGCCCACCGCGTCAATTCACCTCCTCGCCTCGCTCGGCGCCTCCCCAAACTCTTCCTGATACAATTTTGAAAAATAGGAAAGGGGCATTAAATCCCGACTTAAAAAGACTCAAACAAGCAATTCATATCCAATACAATATCCACCGCGCCAAGGCTATGCTCGTTTGGAACAAGGGGAAAGGTAGTCAATAGCGTAAAAAACACCTGTTTGGTGGTATTGGTCGCGGATTTAAAAATGGCCGTTTTCAGTCGAAATGCGTCGGCTTGTTCTTTGCTGACGACAAAAGGGGATTGGTAAAACTTGATCTCAAACAGGTTGATGGCCTGATCGTTTCTATCCAATAACAAATCAACTTGAATGCCGCGCCCGAAAGCGCTGTTTTTCAGGTAATAAGCGGATGCCTCGGTGTATATGCCGGAGATTCCGAGCGCTTTCTTGATGGCGGGGACGTGTTTCAGGCATATACTTTCAAATGCGTATCCGCTCCAACTTTTCCACAACGGTGTTTGAAAGAGTCGCTCCCAGGTACCTGCGCCTTCACCGCGTTTGTCTTCAATAAACTGCAAATAAAACAGCGAAAACTCGTCGGTCAGGCGGTAGCGAAGCTCCTTTTTCTTTTTGCCAAAAGCATAAAAGGACGCAACAAAACCGGAATTGACCAATTCTTCCAGGGTGGTAGAACTGTTGCCGCCATCCGAAAAACCTGTTTGGGTCAATATCTCGGCACGGGTCATACCCTGCCAGGTACCAGCCAAGGCCCGAACGATGCGAATATGATTTTCAGCGCGGTCAAAAAGTGCCGGGTAAAGTTGTAAAAACTCTTCGCGCAGCAAGCCCTGTGGTGAAAAGCAGATTTGGTCAATGTTTTGGACCGCAGTCTTACCGGCTTCTACCTCTTTTAAATAGTGCGGAATGCCGCCCATCGCCATGTAGATTTGCACGATTTGATAGCGGTCCAATTTTACGCCCCGGCTCTTTAAAAAAAGTTCGGTTTCATACAGATGGAAGGGTAAGAGATGAATGCGCCGCGTAATACGGTTGTGCAGTCCGCCTTTGTTGCGTACCACGTTGCTAATCATCCAGGATGCCGCAGAGCCGCAAATAACAATGACCACATTGTTTTGGGAAGCCCAACTGTTCCAAAAAAGTCCAAATGCCCTCAAAAATTC
>JAYSZC010000618.1:0-1492 GCA_043738235.1 Lewinellaceae bacterium
GTGCATGGGGCAAAATTAGGGGCAATTCCGGCATTCGCGCAGTTCGCTTTTTTGTGCATCAACAATATGCCGTAAATTTGTAAAAATTTTCTAAGTACATGACAAAATCAACCGAGATAGTAAATCGATGGTGTTTTGGAATGAGTTGATAAAGGTTTGGGCCAACCACTCCAAGCCGTATGCGAAAAGGCTGTGTGCAGGTCTGCCATGTTTTTTGATTTTGATTTTTTTGATTTCCTGGCTCCGGTAGATACCGACTTTATAGGCCCAGACAAAAGCGATTGCGACGATCATCAAAAGCCTGTCCAGTCTTTCATAATCGGTCAGATGGGTAGATTCGAGGTTAAAACCGGCTGTTTTGAATGCTTTGAACATGGTTTCGATCTGCCAGCGTTCCTTGTAATACTGGAGTGCCTGGGGTGTTTTTTCGTAAGAAGCGACGATCAGAAACTCGATTTGGCCTTTTTGATTGACGAATTTCAGGCCCGACAAGTACACCCAGCAGCCCTTGACCTGGACGATTTTGGGATGGTAGTAGGCGGTGTTCAGGGGCAGGGAATGGAACAGCCAAAAGGCTTTGATGCTGCCTTTGTGCGGCACAACAACTTGCATGTTCTGCCGCATACGGACGAAAAAGTGGATTTTGTGCTTTATTAGGAACTGCCACCACTCGTGCCCGACAAACTCGCGGTCGGCGGTCAAAAACTCGATCTGCGCAGCACCGAAGAGCCGCACGAAGCGCTGCACCACAACCATGCGTTCGGCTTGGTCGGAATTACCCCGCTTGTCGCCCAAAAACAGCCATAGCAGGGGCAGTGACAAACCTTTGTAGATCACGCCCAGCACCAGGATATTGATGTTGGTCTGGCCAAACTTCCAGTTTGTCCGGTCCAAACTCAACTGGTAGGGACCGGAAAAAGGCAAAAGTTTGAACAGCAGGCGCGCAATCAGGTCGCCGTCCAAGTCGAAACCCGCAAAAAACCGCTGGATCCGACGAAGGTTGGAACCCAATTGAACCGGGTTGTCGAAACCTTGGGCCAATCGTTCAAAATTGACACTTTGTACTTTTACAAGTGCCGTGATCAGCAAGACGATAAACTTTATGCGCGCTGCGTGCAGAGGCAGTTCTTTGCCCAATATCGCCTGTAAGTCACTATATTTAGCCAACTTTTTCGCCTTGAATGCCATATGTTAGAAGGTGTGGTTACCAACAACATAGGTATTCTTGGCGGAAAAGTCGTTTTTGTCATGTACTCAGAAAAATTTTATCCGCAATGGAATCCGTCGCAGTTCAAAAAGTATCCAATAGCGTATCAACAGTGGCCGCGCCAGCGGGCGCCAAAAAACAACCGCGCCTTATCAAATGGCCGGAGTTTGAAAAAAGATACCTCACCCGGGAAGATGGCTTCAAATACGAATGGGTCCATGGGCGCGTCGAAAAAACCGAATACACGATGAATCCAAGCCAGCTTTACATCCAGTTTAATCTTCA
>JAYSZC010000619.1:0-3625 GCA_043738235.1 Lewinellaceae bacterium
GGACGCCAACAACGGCCAAAAACCAACCACAAAAGCATATCAATTATTTTCCAACGCATGAAACGTCTCATATCCATAGCCATTTGTCTGGTTTCCACCGCTTTACCCGCCCAACAGGTCGAGCGCCTCAGCCTGTCGCAGGTGGTCGAACTTGCGAAAGAGAAGTCGATTGCGGCCCGGCAGGCGGCTACCACCAAAGAGACGCGTTATTGGGAATACCGCACCTATCAGTCCGATTATAAACCGCAATTGATACTCGACAGCAGGTTGCCGGCTTTTTCGCGCTCGTTTCAGGAGGTGGTGCAGCCCGACGGTACCATTCAGTTTCAACCCATCCGAAACAACAATTCCTCGGTCGGTATTTCGCTCGAACAAAACATCGCGCGCACCGGCGGCACCATTTACGCCACCACGCAGCTGCAGCGCTTCGACGATTTTATCCGGGATGCGACCCTGTACAACGGCACCGTGTTCGCCGTAGGCCTGAGCCAGCCTTTGTTTCAATTCAATACCCTGAAATGGGACAAAAAGATAGAGCCGCTGAAATACCGGGAAAGTATCCAGGAGTACATCGAATCGATGGAAAACATTGCCACGACCGCCAGTTCGCTGTTTTTCGACCTGCTGCTGGCCCAGGTGAACCAATCCATTGCAGAAACCAATTTGAAAAACACCAACGACATCCTGACGATTGCCCGGGAAAAATTTGAACTCGGTAAAACCAGCCGCAACGAAATCCTGCAACTGCAACTCGAACAACTCAAAGCCCAAAAAGCGGTGGGTACCGCCAAACGCGACCTGGAAATCGCCACGCTCAATCTCAAAGCCTATATCGGGCTGCAAAACGACGCCAGGCTCGAATTGCAGGAACCCATCCCGTCCAACCCGCCTGTGATTTCGGCGCAAACGGCCATCGACGAGGCTTTTGCCAACCGGGCCGACGCCATCGCTTTCGGGCGCCGTACGCTCGAAGCGCAACGCGCCGTGGTCAAAGCCAAAACCGAACGCGGCCTCAATGCCACCCTGACCGCCAACATGGGTTTTTCCAACCGCGGCCAGTCGGTCGGCGATTTGTATCAGCAACCTCAAAACCAGCAATTGGTCACCATCGAGTTCAGTATGCCTATTCTCGACTGGGGCCGCGCGCAATCCAGCCTGAAAACTGCAGAAGCCAATCAAAAACTGACGCAATACACCATCGAACAGGACAAACAGAATTTCCAGCAGGCCATCTACACGCAGGTAACCTTGTTCGATATGCTGAAAGACCAACTTTCGCTGACCGAACAAGCCGATTCTATTGCCGCCGAAAAATACCAGATCGCCCGCGAACGCTATGTGCTGGGCGACCTCAGCATCACCGACTTAAGTATTGCTTTTACGGAAAAGGACCAGGCCCGCCGCGACTTCATCGGCGCTTTGCGCGACTACTGGGCGGCTTTTTACCAGCTCCGCTGGCTGACACTTTATGATTTTGAAAAACAAGAGAAATTGTGAATAGTGAGTTGTGAGTAGTGAATTGTGAGTAGTGAGTTGTGAGTATCCATTCACTCACAGTGACCATTACGATTCACTACCCACTCACAACTTACAACTCACTACTCACTACTCACAACTCACTACTCACCACTCACAATATGATTCATTTACAAAACATCGAAAAAATTTACCGCACGGAAACGGTGGAAACCCTCGCGCTCCACAACATCAGCCTCGATATTGCAAAAGGTGAATTCCTGAGCATTATGGGGCCTTCCGGCTGTGGCAAAAGCACCCTGCTCAATATCATGGGCCTGCTCGACGAACCGACTTCGGGCGCGGTAAATATTGAAAATCAAACCATTACAGGATTTTCCGACAAAAAACTCTCGCAGTTTCGCAACCGGAAAATCGGTTTCATTTTTCAGAGTTACCACCTCATCAACGACCTGCCCGTGGTAGACAATGTGGAATTGCCGCTCTTGTACCGCGATGTTTCCGGCAAAGAACGCCGCCGCCTGGCATCGGAAGCCCTGGAAAAAGTGGGGCTGTCTAACCGGATGAAACACTACCCATCCCAACTCTCCGGCGGTCAGAAACAACGTGTCGCCATTGCACGCGCCATCGTAGGCCGGCCCGAACTCATCCTGGCCGACGAGCCAACAGGCAACCTCGACTCCGGGATGGGTAATGAAATCATGGAAATCCTCGAACAACTCAACCGCACAGACCAGACCACGATTGTGATGGTGACCCACGACGAAGGCATGGCCAAACGCACCCACCGGCTGGTGCGGCTTTTCGACGGCTCGCTGGTATCCTCTAATAGTTTCTACAATACCTGACCAAATGTTTAAAAATTATCTGAAAATAACCCTTGCGGTCATGCAGCGGCGCAAGTTTTTCACCTTTATCAGTTTGTTCGGGATCAGCATTACCCTGACGATCCTGATTGCGCTGACGGCGTTTTACGAGCACATGTTTTCCGGTAAGTACCCGGAGGTCAATCGCGACCGCTCGTTGTTTTCCATGATGCTCGAAGAAAGCGACACCACCAACGGCGGGACACGCAGAGGCCCGATGAGTTTGTATTTCATCAACTCCTACGTCAAAACGCTGAAAACGCCCGAAAAAATTGGATTCGCTTCGTCGCCCAATACGATCAACACCTACGGCAACGGCAAAAAAATGAAGCTATTTTTCAAATACACCGACCCTGTTTTTTGGGAAATCATGGCATTTGAATTCCTGGAAGGACAGGCATTTACCCAAAAACAAATCGACAACAACGAAGCTGTGGCCGTCATAAACGACAATACCCGCGACGATTATTTCGGCAAGGGCATACAAGCGGTGGGTAAAACCATCGACATCGACGGGCAAAACCTGCGGGTGATCGGGGTGCTGCGCGGTTGTCCCATTACACGTGTGATGGTCGCGGCAGATGTGTACATGCCTTATCACCTGCAAAAACGCGACCCGTCCAGCACTTCTTTCAACGGCTCTTACCAGGCGATTGTGCTGGCTAAAAACGAACATGATATCCCGCTGATTCAGGCCGAATACAAAGATGTTGTATCCCGGATTCCGATCCAGCAGTATGGCGACTTTAAACCACATGTGTTAAAAGCCAATCTGTTTCCTTATTTTGAAAGTGTGATGGAGAGCGGAATCATGCGTAGTGATGACGGTTCAGCACAAAAACGGTTTTATCTCTTTTCCACCATTTTTGCATTGCTGTTTATGTCTTTACCGGCTATTAATTTAGTGAATATCAATATCAGCCGCATCCTCGAGCGATCTTCCGAAATCGGTATCCGCAAGGCATTCGGAGCATCGTCCAAGACCTTAGTTTACCAGTTTGTGATCGAAAATATCCTGCTGACGCTCATCGGCGGAGTCATCGCCTTGATCGTTTCCGCCTGCTTTTTGTATTGGTTCAACAACAGCCGCCTCATCGATTACGCCGATTTGACCATCAACTGGACGGTCGTCACCGTCACCATCCTGCTCAGCCTCGTTTTCGGCCTGATGTCGGGCGTTTTCCCGGCCTGGCGGATGTCGAAACTGCCGATAGTAGAGGCTTTAAAGGGATGAGGAATGAGGGAGCGTGACTACCAGGGATGAGGGATGAGGAATGAGGGAT
>JAYSZC010000620.1:0-9517 GCA_043738235.1 Lewinellaceae bacterium
GTCAAATCCGTGTTCCATTTAATCCAAAAATCCGTGTCCCATCCGTCAAATCCGTGTTCCATTTAATCCAAAAATCTTGATCTGCTTTCCAAACAAAATCAAAATAGCGCCCCTTAAAAGTGTCAGCCATGCGGGAGCATGTATATTTGCCCGCCTTTTATGAAAAACACATTAGAACAGTTTCGCGAGGTGGCGAATAAATGCCGCGACCTCTTTCTCAAAAAAACAGCCGATTACGGAACGGCATGGCGCATTTTGCGCCCTTCCAGTATCACGGACCAACTGTATATCAAAGCATTGCGCATCCGCAGTATTGAAGAAAAAGGCAAACAGGAAGTTGCGGATTCTATTGATTCCGAGTTTGTCGGGCTGATCAATTACTGCGTGCTGGCGATGATACAGATGAGCCTACCCGCTGATACGCCCCTGGAATTGGACGCGACTGAAGTGGCAGCGTTGTACGACCGGCAGATTGCCGAAAACATCCGCCTGCTGCAAGCCAAAAACCACGATTACGACGAGGCATGGCGACAGATGCGGATCAGCAGCATGACCGATCTTATTTTACAAAAACTATTGAGAATCAAACAAATAGAAGACAACGCGGGACAAACTATTGTCTCGGAAGGTTTAGAGGCCAATTACCGCGATATCATCAACTATGCGGCGTTCGCACTGATCCGTTTGTCCGAATAACATCCATTCATCAACGAATTTATATGAATTCTTTACCAACTTTATTGATTTCATTTGCCATTCTCGGCGCTGCATTTACCTATTTCACGGTACGCGCCAAAAAGACAAATAACATATTCTGGAGTTTTCTCCAGCACTTCTGCGGGGTGTGGTTTGTTTTTTCGGGTCTGGTGAAAGCCGTAGACCCCATCGGCACTGCCTATAAAATGGTGGATTATTTCGGCGCTTTTGAACAAACCTTTGCCGGCTTGAACAACATGTTTGCAGGATTGGCGCCCTTGTTTCCCTGGCTGTTGAAATACGTCAACGGATTCTCCATTGTGATGATTGTGCTTGAAATCGTACTGGGCGTGATGCTGATTATCGGTTACAGCCGCAAATGGACCGCCTGGCTGTTTTTCGGGATCGTGTTTTTCTTTACTGTCCTTACAGGCTTTACTTATCTCACCGGTTTTGTGCCTGTGGAAGATAATTTCTTCGATTTCGCCAAATGGGGGCCGTACATCAAAACCCAGATGCGCGTGACGGATTGCGGTTGTTTCGGCGATTTTATCAAACTCGATCCGAAAATCTCTTTTTTCAAAGACCTGGGTCTGATGGTGCCGGCTTTGCTGTTTTTGCTGCGTACCAAAAATATGCACCAGTTGTGGACGGCTCAAAAACGCAACCTGATTACCGGTACTACTGCAGCGGTATCCCTGTTGCTTTGCCTGTACAGCACATACTGGAACCTACCGCCGGTCGATTTCCGTCCTTTTGCTATCGGCTCGCAGGTGCGCGAACGCAAAGCCCTGGAAGGTGAAGCAAAAATTGACGTGCTCGGATGGGTACTCGAAAATACCAACACGGGCGAAGTGATAAAATTTATGGAACCCGAGCCGGGCAAAATCACCTACTACAAGGAATACCCCAAAGACAAAGGCTGGAAAGTGAAAGACCAGATTCAAACGGACTGGTTTGTGGAGAAAGACGGTCAAAAAATGCCCATCACAAAAACGAAAGTTAGCGATTTTGCTGTAGAAGACGGTGAAAACGGCGAGGTAACGGATCAATTGCTGGATGAAAAAGGATATAGCCTGATGATCGTGGCGTACCACCTCGACGGCGCGAAACAAACGGAAACAATCATCGTACAGGATACTACCTGGGCAATAGACACGCTCCGCATCAGCAAAGATTCCATACAACTGCAGCGCCGCGTAGGTTCCGTATCACAACAAAAAGTGGAAAAGGAAGTGTTTATCCCAACGGCTGCTTATGGCGATCGCTTCAAAAACGAAGTGAATCCCCTCGCGGAAGCCGCCATGAAAGCGGGCTGGAAAGTGTATGCCATCACTACCATCGGCGACGCGGAAGTAGCGGCTGATTTTGCGAAAAAAACCGGGGCCACTTATCCTTTTTATAAAGCCGACGACAAGTTGCTGAAAACCATTATCCGCGGCAATCCGGGCCTGGTCGTCTGGAAAGACGGGCAGGTGCTGGATATGTACCACCACCGGCATATCCCGGGTTTTGAGCAGTTGGGGAATAGGTGGAAATGAGGATTTTCCCTCGTAGAGTAGATTGCACACGGATTGAACGGATGGCACACGAATATTCCTACGAGGGGAAAAATCCGTGTCCCATCTGTTCAATCCGTGTGCCATCTACTACGAAAGAAAAAATCATATACTACATCACCCGCGTCCCTTCCTGAATCACCGCACCCTTGCGCACCACCACTACCCCATCGCGGATACAAAACTCGGGGGTATCCATATCAGGCAGGTGATCGCCGCCTTTGATGACGACATTATTGCCGATACGGCAGTCTTTATCCAGAATGGCGTGTTCGATATGGCAGTAGTGGCCGACGCCCAGCGGAATATCGTCCTGGTTGAGCGCAATTTCTTCCAGGGTCTGGTAAGAATCATTGCCCATGACGATGGAATCCTTGATAACGGTATTTTCACCGATGCGGGATCGAAGTCCGATGACCGAACCTTCGATCAGCCGCGCATGAAGGATAGAACCTTCGGCAATCAAGGCCCTGTTGAGCTGTGTACCGCCGTAAAACTTGGCGGGTGGCAACATACGACCGCGGGTATAAATCTGGCGTCGGCTGAACAGATTGAAGGCCGGGATATGATCCGTCAGTTCGATATTGGCCTCGAAGAACGAGCGGATGGTACCGATATCGGTCCAGTATCCTTCATAATGATAGGCAGAAACCGTACGGCCTTCCTGAATAGCCTGAGGTATGATTTCTTTACCAAAATCCGTCGCATCGGCATATTGATCGAATAAGTCGTTGAGCGCCTTGCGGTTAAAGATGTAAATACCCATTGAAGCCATGTATTGGCGTCCCAGTTTTTTATTAGCTGGACTGACTTCACTGATCCAGTTGGGCAATTCCTCTTCGTTCGGTTTTTCTATAAACCTGGGAATATTGCCGTTTTCATCCACTTTCATAATGCCGAATCCCGGAGCGTCGCGGGAGTCTACCGGCAGGCAGGCGATGGTGATATCGGCTTTTTGTGCAATATGGTATTGCACCATGGCTTCAAAATCCATCTGGTACAACTGGTCGCCGGAAAGCAGCAGGACATAATCGAAATCCTGACGCTCATAGTGTTGCCGGCTTTGCCGCACAGCATCTGCCGTTCCCTGGTACCAGTCTTTATTCCCGGGGGTTTGTTCGGCGGCAAGTATATCTACAAAACCTTTGGTAAAGATGTCGAAGTTATAGGAGTTTTTGATGTGGGCGTTGAGCGATGCGGAGTTGAACTGCGTCAAAACATACATACGTTTTACTCCCGAATGTATGCAGTTGGAAATAGGAATATCAATCAGACGGTATTTACCGCCAATTGGTACGGCCGGTTTGGAGCGCTGTTCAGTAAGCGGGAAAAGGCGGCTTCCGGCACCGCCACCGAGGATAAGACAAATCATTTTTATCATGGCTATTTTGTTGACAATGGATATTTCATTTTTTCTTGACCGGTTTTGCAGTTGTTTTTTTCAGAGGCACATCTGATTGTCCGCTTTTTTTTGCGGACGTTTTCACCACCACATCCGGTTTAGCGCTTTTAGGAGCGGGTGTTTTGATTACTGCTTCTACCGCTTCCGGTTTTTTTGCAGGTGCTTCCAGTTCTTTCGGCGGTCTGCGCTCCGATCTGATAGATGCACCGGCATTGCGGTATACTGTAAAATACTGTTCAATGGTGCGTTCCCATGAAAAGTCGAGCGCCATAATGCGTTCCCGAATGGCAGCCACTGTTGAAGGGTCGTGGTGCCACATGGAAGCTCCACGGTGTATTGCCCAGCCCATGTCGCCGAGATTCAACTGGTCGAAACGAATCCCGCGCCCGGTACCGCCTGGTTCACCAATATCGGGTACCGTATCTATCAATCCACCCACGGAATGCACGATCGGAATCGTTCCGTACCGCATGGCATACATCTGATTGAGTCCGCAAGGTTCCACCCTGGAAGGCATGATGAGATAATCGGATCCGGCATAAATCTGGTGTGCGAGCGCTTCATTGTAATCAATGATCGCATTAAAACGGCCCGGATACTGATACGCCATACTCCGAAACTGATTCTGTGTCCAGGGTTCGCCTGTTCCAAGCACTAAGAAAGAGGCTTTCCCGCCCGCATGAATATAATTACGGTAGGCATCGGGCAACATATCGCAACCCTTTTCACCAACCAGGCGCCCGATGAAACTGATAATGGGCTGGTCTTCCGGCAAGGCGAACCATTCGCACAGCGCTTTTTTGTTTTTTATTTTAAATGACTCAATATCATTGTTTTCCAGGTGATGTTGAATCAAAGGATCGGTGGCAGGGTCCCAAACGCGGGCGTCGATACCATTGATAATGCCGGACTGTTTGCGCCATTCGTCGCGGAAAAGACCTTCCAATCCCATGCTGCTCTGATGCAATTCATAGAGGTAGGTTTCCGATACGGTGGTAACCGCCCAGGCGCAGCGCAATGCCGAGGCTAAGGGATTGATAATACCGTTCCACTCCAGCAGACCAAAAGCAGTAGCCTCATAGAATGGCATTAAATGCAGGTTGCTGCGGCCAAACATGCCCTGGTATTGCCCGTTATGAATCGTAAAAACGGTTGGTATCATAGCCAGGCCATGGTACTGCGGACAATATTTGACCATAAAGGGAATCAATCCGGTATGGTGGTCGTGGCAATGCAGCACACGCGGGCGCTCATGGTCGGGGAACGACAGCACCCATTGCAGAACGGTCTGCTGGAAAACGATATAACGTTCCACTTCATCGCCATAAGGATGTCCGGAAGGATCGTTGTAAATACCCGGACGGTCAAACAAGCCCGGAATATCGACCACGAATAAAGGGAAGCCGAGGGTATTGTTTTTTTCCTGCTGGATAGAAAAACCTACCGTACGCCAGTCTACCCTGATAACACCTCCATACACGGTCACCCATTCATGCTGGTGCATCCATTTCAAGGCGTATTTGGGGATAATTGCCGCCGACAGCACACCTGCTTCTGTCTGGTATTTTGGAAGGGAACCGACGACGTCGGCCAAACCACCCGTTTTGGCGGCAGGATAGCATTCGGCAGAAATATGAAGGACTTGAATCATAATTACCTGGATTAGACATGTGAAAATCGCGATGATTTTACGGCTTGTTTCAAAACTGCGGGTAAGTTCTAATAATGACACCGTGCTTTCCAAATACAAACGACGGAAAATTTTTGAATTTGTGTAAAAAAAAGAATGTTCGCCGGATGTTTTGGCTTTTAACCAATATTTTTTCTAAAATTGATAATTTTACAAGCTGAATTTCATCTTAAATTAAGAGTTTTGGCCCGTTCAATTTTTTCATTTTTCACTTCACCCTGTTTTAAATAATATGACAAATTCTTTTTCGCGTCGCGATTTCCTGAAAACGACTACCCTGGCCGCAGCAGGCGCCGCCATTATGCCCCGAATCCCCCTGAACATCCCCACCGTACAACACCTTGGCATTCAATTGTGGAGTGTACGGGAAGATATGAAAAACGACACGGTCGGCACCGTAAAGGCACTTGCCAAAATGGGCTACAAGGAAGTGGAAGGCTTCGGCTACTCCGATGGCAAGATGTTCGGACTTCCTATTAAAGAGTTTATCAAATTGCTGAAAGACAACGGTATTACGATGCCTTCCAGCCATGTGATGTTCGACTCCAAAGCCTACGATGCCGGCAAAAAGTCGCTGACGGATGCCGCCAAAAAATCCATTGACGATGCTGCCTCGGTTGGTCAGCAATATATCGTTTGCCCGTACATGGCAGACCCTGACCGCCTGATTATCGACAAAATGGTGCCCGTGTACCAGGCTGCCGCCGAATATTCCCAGAAAGCAGGCGTTCGGTTCGGATACCACAACCACGATTTTGAATTTGAAAAAAAAGGCCCCGACGGCCGCCTGATTATCGAGTGGCTGCTCCACGAAATCGATCCGAAGTTGATGACGATGGAAATGGACATCTACTGGGTGAAATTCGCCAAATACAATCCATTGGACTGGATCAAGATTTACCCGGGCCGCTGGGAACTGTGTCATGCAAAAGATATGGCGGCAACGGATAAACGCGAAAGTATCGAGGTGGGCGACGGCGTGATTGATTTCAATGAAATTTTCCGGCAGAGCAAAACAGCCGGCCTGAAATATTACATCGTGGAGTTGGAAAACTATGTCACCACACCGATCAAGGGAGCAGAACGCTCCATTCAGGGCTTTAACAAATTAAAATTCTGATAATCTAAAGTTGGTAATTGCCGCACATCTTGCGTCATTTTACCGGTTTAACACATTTTCCGGTTCCTGCCAAATCAAATTTTATACAAAAGTATCATTGGGCCGGAACACAGAATTATCTTTGCCGCGCCGCAGGACTTAACCTTCCTGCGGCGCATTTGTTTTAGCCGAATTATGACCGAACCAACATTGTTAAATAGTATTGAAGAAGCCATTGCCGACATCAGAACCGGCAAAGTCATCATCGTTGTAGACGACGAAGACCGCGAGAACGAGGGCGATTTCGTTTGTGCTGCCGAAACCGTCACGCCGGAGATTATCAATTTTATGGCGAAGTACGGGCGCGGGCTTATTTGTACGCCGTTGGAAGAAAAACGGGCCGACGAACTCGAGCTCGGCCTGATGGTAAATAGCAATACCGCCCTGCACGAAACGGCATTCACCGTATCGATCGACCTGATCGGGCACGGTTGCAGTACAGGAATCAGCGCTTATGACCGCTCGACGGGCATCAAACACCTGACCAACCCGGCAGCCAGGCCCAGCGATTACGCGCGGCCAGGTCACATTTTTCCGCTCCGGGCCAAAACCGGTGGCGTGCTCCGGCGCATCGGCCACACGGAAGCCACCGTCGATCTCGCCCGGATGGCCGGATTGTACCCCGCCGGGGTGCTGGTGGAGATTTTGAATGAAGACGGCACGATGGCGCGGCTGCCACAGTTGCTCGAAGTGGCCCGCGAACACCAGTTGAAAATTATTTCCATCGATGACCTGGTAGCTTACCGGATGCGTACGGAACGTTTGATACGGCGGGAAATGGAAACCCGGATGCAAACGATCTATGGCGAATTTGAAGCCATCGTATTCACCGATATTGCCAATGGCGACACGCATTTGGTGCTCAAAAAAGGCGATTGGGCGCCCGATGAACCGGTGATGGTGCGTGTACACTCCTGGTCCGAGACAGGCGGTATTCTCGGCACACTGCTGTCTGATTACGGCAGCCAGGTGGCCAATTCGCTGAAAAGTATTTCGGAAGCCGGTAAAGGCGCTTTTGTCTACCTCCGTCAGGGCGACAAAGCCAACCTGCTCGCCAAATTGAAATCCTACAAGCAATTGATGGACGACGATGTGCCGGAAAGATTTGAATTGCACACCAGTATGGGCAAAAAAGATTTTGGTGTGGGCGCCCAGATTCTGCGCGAACTACAGATCAGTAAAATACGCCTGCTGACCAATAACCCCAAACCGCGCACCGGTTTTATCGGCTATGGTTTGGAAATTGTGGAAAACCTCCACATTTGAGGCAACGAATGCAGTTATATCTGCATCAATATTGTCTCAAAACACGAAATGGAACAAAAAATGGATAAAAAAACAGTAGTAACGCCTTACGGCTCCGGCGATTCCAAAAAAGTGGAAATCGAAAAGATGTTCGATAAAATCGCCCCCAAATACGACCTGCTCAATCGGGTGCTGTCGCTTGGCATCGACGTGTCCTGGCGCAAACGCGCCATTAGTTACCTCCAATCCGGTCAGCCGAAAGAGATGCTCGATGTGGCGACCGGTACTGCCGACGTAGCTATTATGGCTGCAAAAATATTGAAGCCTTCGCGCATCATAGGCATAGATATTGCTAATCAAATGCTCGACATCGGCCGGAAAAAAATCCTGAAAGCAGGATTGGAAGGTACGATTACGCTCGAAACCGGCGACAGCGAAAACCTGCAATTTCCCGATGCTTCTTTCGATGCCATCACCGTGGCATTCGGTGTACGCAATTTTGAAAATCTGGAAAAAGGCCTGTCTGAAATGTACCGTGTACTGTGTCCGGGCGGTCGAATCGTGATCCTGGAATTTTCCCGGCCACAACTTTTTCCATTTAAACAGCTATACAATACCTATTTCAAATACGTTTTACCCCTGATCGGACGTTTAACGAGTCGCGACGTGCGGGCCTACACCTACTTATTTGAAAGTGTGCAGGCCTTTCCGGAAGGCGAGCAATTTTTACAAATTTTATCCCAAACCGGTTTTCAAAACCCTTTATGCGAACGACTAACGCTTGGAATATGCACCATTTACGCTGCAACAAAATAATAACGCCATCCCTCTTGCAGAACGGACGAACGTTCGGGCTTCTGTTGCTGTTTTTTATGACCCTGCCCTTTGCAGGTACTGCCCAGTTCAATCAGGGTAGCAATATCAACTACCGCGATTTTCAACAAAAACCCTATTATTTCGGAATTACGCTGGGTGTCAACCGGAGTGATTTCCGTATTTATCACTCCAAGGATTTCATCAGCAGCGATTCTTTTGCACGCGCTGAATCCGTCACCGGCCCCGGAATCAACCTCGGAATTGTATCCAACCTGCGGGTCGGCGAATATTTTGACCTGCGTTTTTTACCAACGCTTTCTTTTATAGAACGTACCATCCGGTACACGCAACCGGGAGAAAGTGGCCGGATACTCCAACGCCCGATTGAATCCGTATTAGTGGAAATGCCCTTCCACGTGCGCTATAAGTCTGCGCCTTACCACGACTTTCGCCTGTTTATCATCGGCGGCGTCAAATACTCTTTCGACGTAGCCAGCGATTCCCGCACGCGGCAGGCTGCAGGCATTGTCAAAATCGCTCCTACCGACTTCCAGGTGGAATATGGAGCAGGCATCCAGTTTTTCTTCCCTTATTTCATTTTTTCTCCTGAATTGAAAATATCGCAAGGGATCAATAATGTGCTGATTTTCAACAATCAACTCCAGCAAAGCAATATCCTGGAAAAAGTAATGAGCAGGACATTTACAATTTCGCTGCACTTTGAAGGTTGATCGAAACGAAAAGGATGACTACCCTACCCGGTTCAACCCGGATTATATTGCCAAACATTTTTCGAAAGGCTGCCATTTTCGGCGGCCTTTTTCGATTTAGGATATACGTTTACTAAACTTAAAAACACCCCTTTCGCTTAAATTTTTGCGTTTAGTTCATTGACATACTAGATATTCATTGATCATGTTTTGATATAAATCCTCTGGGCATTTGAGCAA
>JAYSZC010000621.1:0-1490 GCA_043738235.1 Lewinellaceae bacterium
GACACGGATTTCCCCGTCGTAGAGTGGAAAAAATCCGTGTCTCATCCCTTTAATCCGTGTTCTATTTAATCCAAAATCCGTGTTCCATTCATCAATAGAATCTAATTCCTGATCACCACAAACTCCACCCTTCTGTTTTCTGCCCGGCCTTCGTCGGTGTCATTGGTAGCGATGGGTTGGCGTTCGCCTTCCCCTTTGGCGAACAGGCGGCTTTTACCGATTTTATTTTCAGTCAGAAAATTGACCACCGATTGTGCGCGGCGTTGCGATAGCGCCTGGTTGTAGGACTCATTGCCGAGGGCATCGGTATGCCCGACAATGCGGATGCTGAGTTTGAGGTTGTCCCGCATAATTTTCAGCAGTTTATTCAGTTCGACAAAAGAGCGGGGCATCAGTTCGTCTTTGTCAAATTCAAAATAGATGTTTTTGAGCGGAATGGTTTTGCCCGGTTCGAGGGCCTGGCGTGTGAGGTCGTCGGATTTGACCGGGACGGGCATAAAAGGCGGAATTTTTTTCAGCAACACGTCATCGATATAATAATAGGCGTAGTTGTAGATGTCCGCTTCCGGCGATATGGCAACTGTATGGTCGTCGTCGTTGAAATTTCCGATCAGGATATGCTCAGCTTCGTATTTGGCGACAAACTGTCCGCTCACTTTTACCCACTTGCCACCGGGAGCCGCCACTACCTCAGTCGAGTTCATTTGCGCTTCCCGGATCAGGATTTCATCGGTGCTGCGGCGGATTTCCTTCACGGAAAAATAAGCGCCGATGTTGTTGATATGCATGGATTTTTCGAGGTGCGTCACCCAGAATTCCACATAATATGCCTGCCCGATAACTAAGGGTTCGGCCAATTGTATTTCCAGGTATTCCCGGCAGTGGGGTTTGCCGTTGAGGCAACCGAACAGGGTAAGCCCTGCCATCGCTTTGCCGCTGCGGGCCGACTGTTTGCCAAAACCTTTGGCCGCCCAGTCGGAAGGCACCCGCACGCCCGGGCCGTACACATCCGGGCTGGCCGTAGTAGCACTGAACCAGTATTTGACAACTTCTCCGAAATAGGAACCTTTGTACGACCAGCCGATGGGAGCGCTGGCAAAACGTTCAAAACCCGGATTCGGGACAATATTTTGTTGCGCCGGAAGCGTTTCAATACCCAAAAACAGGAAGAGGAGCCATCCTGCACAGGGGTTTTTCAGGAAAAAATTTGACTGGTCGTTCATTGTAGCGGTTATATCTGGGTGGTCAATTCAAAATGATATTTCAAATAAACGGCAATTTAAGAGACAAAAGAAAATTTATGGTAAGCGAAGTTGAAGTGTCGTTAAGTCGGTACCTTTGCAGCGCAATTTTCCAGGCATTTCCCTGTCGTTCACAAACAGGCCCCATATTAGATTATCCGTTATTCTGTTACCGGTTATCTGTTTAAGGTTATCAGATACTCTAAGGTTTGTTTTTCACTTCATTACGCAAGCAAATAAAAATTATAT
>JAYSZC010000622.1:0-3620 GCA_043738235.1 Lewinellaceae bacterium
CAACAACAGACATATTTGCGGGCATTTGCATGGGCAACAGACCGGATGGTTCGGTTTTACCCGTAATAATCTCTAGCAATGCTTGATCCTGCACGCGGAAGTTGATTAAAATGGCGTCGGCCAGTTTTTCAAACTCGTTAAAAATCATCGGGTTATCCATCGTTACAGAAACAATAACAGGTTTCCCTTGCATTTTCCGGTGGGTGTCGGTCACCATGCCCAAATCCGTAATGTTTTTGGCTTTCACTGTCTTCCCTTTGTATCCGCGATTGGTAAACGTTTCCATTGGATCGCCACCGGCGAGACTGGTTTCACGGGCATCCGTCGCGGTGTATTCGCCGTATTGCAGGCTGATGGGCAGATAACCATTGCCACCTTTGCGAATATCCGTGGAATCATAACCATTGCCGGTATCCGGGTTGTTGATAAAAACAAGGGCGAAATCTGCTTCGTCGGGATTATCCGTTGTGTTGAAGTATTTTTTGACAATATCCATACTGACCGGATAATCTGTTTTTTCCGGGATGGGAGCACCCAGAAAATTCCTGCCCGCCGGGGTGTATTTTTTGGGTACATACACCGTTTTGCCTGTTTTTAAAGGCAATACCTTGTTTTTGTTTTTTAACAACACCATCGATTTCAACTGTGCCTCGTAGCCGGCAGTCATAAATTCCGGTTTTCCGACGGTGTTTTTGGTGTTTTCCACATCCAGGTAAGGGTTTTCAAATAACCCTACCCGAAAAATATTTTTCAACAGCCGCACGGCAGATTGTTCCATCCGCGCCCGCATCCAGGGTTCTCCGTGTTCCTGACTTCCCATTTGATAAGCTTCGAGGATGGGCGCCGCTTCGTTATTGCCGCCAAACTGATCTACACCTGCCATCAGCACTTTGTAATGCCGTTGTGCAATACTCAGGTTTTCCACGCCGTGCGGTTTGCCCCCTACGAAGTTATCCATCTGTGTTTTATTGCCCGTGATACCCCAGTCGGTACAGGCTACGCCGTCGTATTTATATTTCTTGCGCAGCAGGTCGTTGATGATATAGGAATTGTAGGAATTGCCTACGTTTTCCTTGTTTTTAGTGTCCTGATTCCAGGAAATGGTGTAGTACGGCATGATGGCCGAGGCCATTTTGGTTTTGCCTTTCAGTTTGAAAGCGCCCTTGGTAAAGGGAATAAAATGCGTTTTGAACTTGCCGCCCGGGTACACCGCGAACTTGCCCATACCGTAATGCGCATCGCGCCCGGCTTCTCCGGAGCCTCCTCCGGGCCAGTGTTTCACCATCGCATTGACACTCCCATATCCCCAGCCGCCGCCGATTTCCTGGCTGCCTTTCGAAGTTTGAAATCCGTCGCAATAGGCCTGCGCCATGGCTGCGGAAAGTGCGGGGTTTTCACCGAAGGTGCCGCTCACGCGGTTCCAACGCGGGTCGGTAGCGATATCCACCTGAGGCGAAAGGGCGGTTGCGATGCCCAAGGCCCGGTATTCTGCGGCGGCTATTTGCCCGAATTGTTCTACCAATGCCGGGTCGAAAGTAGCGGCCATACCCAGCGAGCCTGGCCACATCGAAATTTGACCGCCTGCTCCGGCGTTGTATTCCATGGTAGAAACCGTACCATGCCGCGGGTCGGTACTGTTGTTGGCCGGAATGCCCAGTCCCAGTCCTTCACACAATGCCTGCACTTTGTTGTTCCACCTAGCGGCGACTTCCGGTGATTGAACGGTGGTCAGTAACACATGCCGCAGGTTGTCTTTTGATAAAAACACGATTTGCTGATCGGTTAAATCTTCGGGTTTTGCCCCGCTTTCCGGGAATAACTTTCCCTTGTAAGTGCCTGCAAAATACCCTGTGGCACGTGCAGGGAGAGACTGGTGCCGGCTGTAAAGCATCAACCCCGCTATTTGCTCGATGGATAAACGGGCAGCGAGATCCTTTGCACGTACATCAGCAGGCAGGCGCCAGTCTTCGTAGGGGTCGAGCGCACCGTTTTTGTTCAAGTCTTTGAACGACAGGCCATTGGCCGTCAGGATTTTGACCCCGGAAGCGGGGGAATAGCCCAGGGTTTGTCCGCCTGCATTTTTTACCAAAACAACATCGGCGTTTTGGCTGAATACTCCATTGCATACGGCAAGGAGCATTAGGAGAAACAGTGTATTTTTTACTTTCAACATGATCTAAGTTTTTATCAATGGATAAAAGTGGAAGTATAACTCATTGGCTATCATTGCCTTTTGCAATTTGCCCTTTCCTTATTTTGCGCCCATTCTGATCGCGCCGTCCAGCCGAATGGTTTCGCCGTTCAACATTTGATTCTCGATGATGTGTTTTGCTAATGCAGCGTATTCTTCGGGTTGGCCCAATCGGGAAGGAAAGGGAACCTGTTGCCCCAGCGAAATTTTGGCTTCTTCAGGCAAGTTGGCCATCATGGGCGTTTCAAAAATGCCGGGCGCAATATTCATAACCCGGATGCCGAAGCGGGCCAACTCCCTGGCAACAGGCAAAACCATGGCGACAATGCCGCCTTTGGAAGCCGAATATGCCGCCTGGCCGATCTGCCCTTCAAAAGCTGCAACCGAGGCTGTCGTGATGATGATACCCCGCTCGCCGCTTGCTCCGGACTCATTGTGTTGCATGGTCGCAGCAGCAAGCCGGACGACATTGAAGGTGCCGATCAAATTGACCTGGACGACTTTCGAAAAAATTGCCAGTGAATGCACCCCGTTTTTGCCCAGTACCCGCTCGGCCGGACCGATCCCCGCGCAAAGTACAGCCCCGTGCAAAGCGCCGAATTTTTGAACAGCGGTGTCTATTGCCGTCTGCACATTTGCTTCGTCCGTAATATCTGTCTGAACGAATGTAGTGCGTTCGCCGAGGTTTTTTTCAGCAGCCTGACCACCTTCACTATTAACATCGGCGAGCAGCGCATAACCGCCGTTTTGGACGATCATGCGCGCTGTTGCCAAACCCAGGCCCGATGCAGCGCCGGTAATGAGGAAGACTTTGTTTGTTATGTCCATTTTTTGGCCTTTTTACTTGGCGGGCGGTGGCGGTCCGCCGCCCCTTTTTAAAATAAGGCTGTCTGCCGGATAATGCGCTTTCAAAGTATCCATTTGCGCTTTTGCCCAATTGACCAGCGTCTGGCGTTGCGCATCAGAAATGTTTGCATCCGGGTGCAAGCCCATCCAGGTGTACGAAGGCAGCGGCATCGCTTTTTCTTCCACCATTTCTACGATTTCCTCAAACTTGTGGTTTTGTAAGGCCACTTTCAGGGAGCTGAATTTAGAAAAATTCAACTTCCTTTTGCCTTCATCGACGTGACCGGCCAGCCACCATGCCGCAGGTTGGACGTGAGCATACCAGGGGTATTCGGTTTTGTTGCTGTGGCAATCGTAGCAGGCGCCTTTCAGGATGGTAGCCACGTCCGCAGGAACTTCGTATTTTTTGGAAATATGATACGATTGGTCGTCAGAGTCATTTTTTGCAGGTTGAAAAAACTGTATAACAACAAAAACCGCCAATAGCGCAAGCAGAATCTTCTTTTTCATTTTTATTCTTTTAAAATTTGGTACAAAAATACCGGATCAATAAGACTTGTCAAATTCGCCTAAAATGCGCAAT
>JAYSZC010000623.1:0-1489 GCA_043738235.1 Lewinellaceae bacterium
TTTATTTCGTTTTCGCTACCAGAAACTTTCCAGGTTTTAAAACCTGGAAAGTTTAGCACTCGATAAAAAATAAAATTTGGTTCTTTTTTCAGTCCGATCCTTTTGAAACAACCCCGGCAGCAAAATGTACCGCTGCTTTATCTGCCGGATAATACGCCCGGCATCTCCGGCAGCTAAAGCACCCGGTACAAGACAACAAACACACTCCCCACCAGCAGCATAAACAGCGTAAAAATCATCCCCATGATGTACGCCGTGCCCACGCCGGGGCCTTGATTGCTATACGCATTTAGTCCCCTGTCCAGCACATAATGCGCACCGAACACACCTGCGATCCACACCCGCAGCAACAGCCAATCCTGCATAATACCGGGGAAATAGAAAAGCGAAAAAGACATGGGTATGGCAATAAACGGCACAAAATTGGCTAGGTTGATCCAGAGCCTGTCCATACGTTTGTTGGGTGAGCCGGTGAACCGGATCAGCCACAGGATGGATACATAAAAAAGCACCCAAAGCAATTCCGGGCCGGGGAGGAGTTGGAAAAGATTAGCGCCGTGCATAATACATCCCCACGTTTTTCATCCGGTAAAAATTGGTATCACTCACCCAGGGGTACTTGCGCCTGGTAAGCATGTGCAGTTTGGATTCTTCTATTTTTCCTTCCGATTCCTGTTGACAAAGGTCGTACACATAAGAACGCACTTCCCGCGCCAGTTTGTCTAATTCATCGGCCTGCTCCTGCGTTAGTTCGGGATGGCGCTCCATCATACGTTCCTGGGTGGGTTGGTTAAACATTTCTCCCCATTCCAGACAAATATCCAGGGCTTTATTTGGCAGGTCGGTCGCCTCAACTGTCCGGGGTTCCGTAAAGTTATGCATCATCTGATTTACCATTTTTTGCCATTCTTTTTCAGGGGCCGGCGGTATTTTATCCGCTTCAACCAGGAAGGGAAAAAATTTGATAAAGCGGATGGAATGGTACCAATTGCCGGGAAAACATACCTGCAACTCGTAAAATCCCGGATTCAGGTCCGACACGTCCCATGTCAGTTGGGTATCGCTGTGTTTGTAATTCCGAAGCGCATATTCCAGCTCCATGCGCCCGCTTAAACGATCCAGCAGTACCATTTTTTCGGCCACTTCTTCAAATGGCGGCAGTTCGATCAGTAATCCTTGCGACCCAATGGCTTCATTGCTTTGAATAGAGATATTTTCTTCGCGCAAGCGGCCACAGGGCGGCGTTACCTCTTCCTTCTTGCCTGCATCGCCGTATTGTGTGGCGGCCGCCGTAACCCGGCATGGGCCTTTCCGGATATCGTGCCCTTCAAATACATGCTCCGGGCAAGTTTTGGTATCGCTTACTGACAGGCTGACGGCAAATCCGCGGCCGCCGTCGGGCAGGTGATACACCTGATTGCCGCTAAAATTTTGCTTTTCACGCAGGCGTTCGTCGTCTGGCCAATTGGCCGGCTCGGTATCTTCCGCC
>JAYSZC010000624.1:0-3618 GCA_043738235.1 Lewinellaceae bacterium
GTCACAGGTTGTTTCAAAATGCCGGAGATTGTGAGTACCTCATGGCAGCCCGGAACCGGACAGCATTTGGAGGTTTATCCGAATCCCTTTGTGCAGGAGTTGTATTTGCGCAACATTGACGTTCAAGTGTTCAAATCTGTGGAATTGTTCAACATGCAGGGAAGGCTTCTGCTGAGCAAAACCCTGAGCAGCGAACAGGAACACCTTATTTTGGAAGGGGCAGGATACAAAGGAACCCTGACGCTCGTGCTGCGTGGTAAGGGGGTTATGCTGAGTAAAAAAATTATCGGGCATTGAAATACTTCGGAAACCTGAACCTCCAGACGCTTCTAAGTACAAACTGCCAACCAGAATGAGCCCGGTTGGCAGTTTGTATTTTACCCAGGTAATTCAATAATCCGCATCCCTAGCAATACGTCTCAAACGCCGATTTCAAATTCTCCGCAATAATCTGAGCCGGCCGGCCTTCGATATGGCGGCGCTCCAGAAAATGCACTAATTTACCGTCTTTAAACAGGGCGATACTCGGCGAAGAAGGTGGATAAGGCGCCAGGAACTCGCGCACTTTAGCTGTGGCCTCGGTGTCCACACCGGCAAAAACCGTGTAGAGTTTCGCGGGGCGTTTGTCGCCCTGGACGGCTAATTTGACGCCCGGACGGGCCATGGCAGCCGCGCAGCCGCAAACGCTGTTGACCACCACGAGGGCGGTACCTTCCTGATTTTCAAGAACTTGTTCTACCTCGGCAGGTGTGCTGAGCGATTCAAAACCAAAATCCGTCAGGTCTTGTGCCATCGGGGTAGTGAGTGCTATCGGATACATGTTTTTTTATTTAAGTGGGTGTGCAAAATGAATGAATACAAAATCTTCTGTAACTCAGTGATTTACATTGCTTTTTGCCTTTTGCCATTTTGCCCTTTTATTTATAGGGTGGAACAATGAACAAGTGCAACCTGTGTGAAAAGAATGCAAATTTAAAATATTACCGCCGGATAACAATGCGGCAGAGGGTTTTGTTTGCGGGTTCGAGTGGCCGGGCTGTTAAGTGCTACTTGTACATTGGAGATTGGAGATTGAAAATTGGTCATTTTTGGAATTTTTAATTAAAAAAATGTCCAATTTTCAATGACTAATGTTCAATGTACAATGACTGACGAGACACCTGCAAGCCCGCAAAATACCCCGAACAGGGTTCGGGGCTACTGGAACGTCACATCCATCTTTTTTTCTTCCGTGCCGCGTTTTACGCGCACGGTAGTGCTGTCGCCTTTTTTGTATTTGGCCAGCCCTTTCATGTAATCCTGCATGTTTTTGATGTCCATATCGCCCATGCCGATAATAATATCGCCTTTTTGGATGCCTGCTTTGGATGCGGCTTTGCCATCCGTCACGCCGTCGGCGCGCAGGCCTTCGCCTTCAAAAGTGTAATCGGGCATAATGCCCAGGGTTACTTTGAAGCGGGGCGTATTGTCCTCGTTCGATTTGGTTTCCTGGAAACTCAGTTTTGGCCGGCTGTCCAGGGCCTTTAAAACCTGGAGGATTGCGTCGAGTACTTTTTGTTGACCGGTGAAATTAACCAGTTCCGTATCGTCGGAAGGTTTGTGGTAATCGGAATGCTGGCCTGTAAAAAAGTACAGCACGGGTATATTTTTCAGGTAAAAAGAAGTGTGGTCGCTGGGGCCGATGCCTGAACTGTCCATTTTAATACTCAAATCTGTCGAAAGCCCTTTTACCGCAGGCACAAAATCGGGGGCCGTTCCGACGCCGCCGACGATCAGTTTTTTATCGGCATTCAGCCGTCCGATCATATCCATATTGACCATAAAACTCACTTTGGAGAGGTCGATAGTCGGGTAATCGGTAAATTTTTTGGAGCCGACCAATCCCAGTTCTTCGCCGGAAAAGCAAAGAAACAGGAAGTTGTGCTGCTCTTTTACGCCGTTTTTAGCAAAGTAACGCGCCAGTTCGATCACTCCGGAGGTGCCGCTGGCATTGTCGTCGGCTCCGTTGTGGATCATTCCTGCCGAATTGGCTTCCAATGAATTGTGGTCGTAACCTAAGCCGAGGTGGTCGTAATGCGCGCCGATCACGATGGTGTGTTCTGCGCCGTTGTCGAGGTATCCCGCCACATTGCGGCTGTAAATCTGCGGGGTGTTTTCTGAAATGCCACCGTGCGGGTCGGATGATTTTTTAAAACCGAATGCGTGGAACCAGGCGCCGTTGTCGCCTTTTGGGCGGAGTCCTATTTTTTTGAACTGTTTGGCGATGTATTCGGCGGCTTTCAGTTCGGCGGGGGTACCGGTGCCGCGCCCCTGCAATTTGTCGGAAGCGAGGTATGTGACGTGTTTGCGAAGATTTTTTTCTGAAATATCTTGGGAAAAACAATTAGAAACAGCCAGCAACAGGGCTGTAATAAGCGACAATAACTTCATGGTCAATTTAATTTTGGCCGCAAAGGTAATTATAGTCGGGTTGGAAAGGTTTGAAAAGTTTAGAGGGCCATTTTGCCGTCATGCTACTTGAACATTGGTCATTGGTCATTGAACATTGAACATTTTTTGAATTTTTAATTATAAAATGTTCAATTTTCAATGACCAATGACCAATGACCAATGTTCAAGTAGCACTTAACCGCCCTGGCATGAATTCAGGGCGCCACAACCCCTGCTTCCAGTGTCTTGGGCGCAGGCGGATACCAGCACAGGCGTTCCAGCATGGCCGTTGTGCCCGGGAATACATTCAGGTCGACTTTTTTGGAAATACCTTCCAGGCAGCCTTCGTTGGAGTATTGCCAGAAATCCCAGCGTTTACCGGTGGTGAGCAAAGGGGCTTCGTTGTTGTAACGCGCGATCCAGAGCGGATAGTGGTCGAAATGCCCTTTCAGGTGTTTTTCGTAAAAATGAAACCCCGTATAAATGATGGGTTTGACGCCGAGTTTTTTTTCAACGATATGCAACCAGATTTGCGCTTCCTGAATCATGATTTCGGGTGCTATGCCGTCGGTGCGTTCGATGTCGAGCACGGGCGCCAGGTCGCCGGGTTGAAATTCGACTAATTGCAGGAAATTTTGCGCCTGTTCGTCGCCACAGCCATAAGCCCTGAAAAAATGATAAGCGCCCCGGCGGATACCGTGGTATCGGAGTGCCTCCCAATTGCGGCAGAAAAGACTGTCCACATAATCGTGCCCTTCCGTCGCTTTCACAAAGGCAAAGTCGATGGGTTCTTTGACGGCAACGGAATCCCATTCAATCTGTTTCTGGTAATGGGAAACATCCACCCCATGCAGCACCTTGACCGGCGGCGGCACAAAACCATACTGTCTGGCCACTCCGAGGGGAGACAACAGCAGGGCAAAAGAACCGATCAGACGTAAGAGGTGCATATTCACAAGTGCGAAGAAAAGAAATGGATGATAAACGACGGCATTTGTATGGGAATTTGCCCCAAACCGACAAAGTTTTCAATGCCATATTTCGTGCCAAAAACTGTAGGAAATGGGGTTGTTGGAACGAATAGAAACCCAAATCCTCTTTCCAACGTACATATTTGTATAGAGAACCGCAAAAATCCCCACAGGATGCGGCACATAAACCCTTTAACATATAATTATTTGCCCGAAA
>JAYSZC010000625.1:0-3616 GCA_043738235.1 Lewinellaceae bacterium
TTGTACGATTTATGGCGAAAAACGACTTATTCCAGAATTATCAGGTAGCCCCGGAACTATGGGATGAAATGCGTTTGCAGGAGGGGACAGTCCGGCAGCACTACGATGCGGTGGTGCGGGAGCTGAGCCAATTGCCGCCCGAGGCTTTGCATCGAAAAGAGGAGTTGGCGAAGCAATTGTTTATGAATCAAGGGATTACGTTCACAGTCTATTTCGAGAACGAAGGCATTGAGCGTATTTTTCCTTTCGACATCATTCCGCGAATCATTGTGCAAAGCGAATGGCTGCACATCGAGCAGGGCATCAAACAGCGTTTACGAGCGCTCAATATGTTCCTCAAAGACATTTACAACGAGCAGCAAATCGTCAAGGAAGGCATTGTGCCGGCCAGCCTGATTGTGACTTGCCCGCATTTTACCCGGGAAGTTTTCGGTATCCCGGTGATACACGATATTTACGTTCATATTGCCGGGATCGACCTGATCCGCGATGCAGACGGCACCTATTATGTGCTGGAAGACAACCTGCGGACGCCTTCCGGCGTGAGCTACATGCTCGAAAACCGGGAAATCACCAAACGTATCTTTCCTAATATGCTGGCGGATAATTCGGTAAAAAAGATATCCGATTACCCCTTGCTTTTGGGCAAAGTGCTGCGTTCGCTGGCGCCGCGCCCTGTTGGACAACCGGTGGTCGTTTTGCTGACGCCCGGCATTTTTAATTCCGCTTATTACGAACACACTTTTTTGGCGCGCTACATGGGCATCGAATTGGTAGAGGGCCGCGATTTGGTTGTGGACGACCACAAAGTGTATATGAAAACGACGCGCGGCAGACGCCAGGTAGATGTGATATACCGCCGGGTGGATGATGAGTTTCTCGATCCCCTTGTTTTCCGGCCCGACAGTGCCCTCGGGGTACCGGGACTGATGTCCGCTTACCGGCGTGGCACTGTGGCTATCGTGAATGCCGTGGGCAACGGCGTTGCTGATGATAAAGCGATTTATGTTTATGTGCCGGACATGATCCGTTATTACCTGAATGAAGAGCCGATTCTGAAAAACGTGCCGACCTATCGCATGGAAAATCAAGATGAACGGGTACATGTGTTTGCCAATATGGAAACGATGGTCGTCAAACGAACCAATGAATCAGGCGGATACGGCATGGTGATGGGCAACAAGGCTACGGAAGCAGAACTGACAGGCGCCAAAGAGGCCATTGTTGCCGATCCGCGTTCTTTTATTGCACAACCTATTATCCGGCTTTCCACAGTTCCCTGTTTGATCGATGGCAAATTGCAGCCACGCCACGTGGATTTACGGCCTTATGCGCTCTATGGGCCGAATGGCATCGAAATCGTGCCCGGGGGACTAACCAGGGTCGCCCTGCGCGAAGGTTCGCTGGTGGTAAATTCGTCGCAGGGAGGCGGAAGCAAGGATACCTGGGTCGTGGAGTAGTTATTGGTTATCGGTTATCAGTTATCGGTTATCAGGCGGGTAATTGTGAAAAGGGAGCCAATTCTTTCCCTTCATTGATTAAAACGAATAGCACCATATTAACCAATGCTGAATACTGATAACCGATAACTGATAACAGGTAACGGATAACAAATGCTGAATACTGATAACTGATAACCAATAACTGATAACCAAACATGCTAAGCCGCATTGCAGATTCTCTTTTTTGGATGGCGCGCTATATGGAGCGTACGGATGGCATATTGAGGATGCTGAAAATCAACCTGATAACGGCGTTGGACAGGAGCGGTCAAATTGATTTCAACTGGCAGCCGGTATTAAAAATTTTCACCAACCTCCCGCCGGAGGAAGTAGACCGCTTGTCGCGCAACAGCGACGAGGTGCTGCGTTATATGATTTTCAACAAGGAAAACGACAATTCCATCCGAAATATCGTGGGGAAAGCGCGCGAAAACACACGGGGCGCCCAGGATCACGTCACCAAAGAATTATGGGAAAGTATCAATGAGTTTTACCTCAAACTGAACGACCACGGCCTGGAAAAAGCCATCGCAAGAGGGGAACAAATTGTGATGCTGAGTGGCTTAATCAATCAATACCTGTTGTTTACCGGCGTCGCGGAAGTGACCATGCCCCGCGGGCAAGGCTGGAATTACCTGAACCTGGGGAAATATATTGAGCGGGGTGTGATTACTGCAGATATTCTGGAAATCAAGTTCAGCAATATTGCCTACGACCTGGACAATCCATCCGATGTGCCTTACTGGCGCAACCTGCTGCTCTCGCTCAATTGTTACGAATTATACCTGAAACGCTACCAGGGTGGGTTGGAAGGCCAGAATGTAGCCGATCTGGCGATTCTGAATCCACAATTTCCCCGTTCCCTGGCCTATTGCCTGTTCCGGCTCGACCGGATTATCCAAAACCTGACCGAGGAATACCCGGAAAGTTCAGAGCCACTCAAAAAGATCATTGGCCGTTTGCGGGCCAAAGTGGAATTTGCAGACATGGAATCGATTTCAAACATGGGACTGCATACCTTTCTGACCGGCATGAAACACGATTTTTACCAGTTCAGTAATGCGCTGGGCCGGAATTACTTTGCTTATAACTGATTGTAACGCGTTGATTTTCATTGTGGTTGATAAAAAGGTTGATAAGGTTGATAAAGGTTGATAAGGTTGATAATAGCTTCTAAAATTGAGTTTAATCACTTCAATGAGTGGCCAATATCAACCTTTATCAACCTTATCAACCTTATCAACCTTTATCAACCACTTTTATCCAGTGTGCGATGCCGACTTTCAAAATTCATCACCTGACACAATATCATTACGACCGCCCGGTACGGGAAAGTACCAATCAGATAAAAATTTTTCCGGCCACTTACAACGGCCAGGAAACTACCCGGCATAAACTGACTATCACCGGGGAGCCGTTTATCAACCGTTTTACGGATTATTGGGGCAATGAAGTGGGCTGGTTTACGCTTGGTGCTTCCCATCGCGAGTTATTGATAGACAGCCATGTCATGGTGAAAACCTCCAATACGGTACAGAATCCCTTAGTTACTTCCCGTCTTACGGATTGGGATGCTATTCGTTCGGAAGTGGCCGCCAACATGATGCTGCTTGATCTTTCCAGGCCCGAAGCCATTTCCGCCGAAGATAAAATTAAAACGATTGTACGTGAATTGCAGCATACACGCGATACACCTGCTGTTTTCATCCAGCGCTGTTCCGAGTATATTTTTGATCATTTCAATTATCAAAAAGGGATTACAACGGTAGAAACCACCCTGGATGAAATTCTGGAGCATCAATCGGGCGTATGCCAGGATTTTGCCCACGTGCTGTTGCAAATCCTCCGCTCGGAGGGCATTCCGGCGCGTTATGTCAGCGGATACATTTGCCCCAACAGAGATGGCGCGCGGGGTGCAGGCGCCACACACGCCTGGGTGGAAGTATGGCTTCCCGGTTCCGGATGGATGGGCATCGACCCTACCAACAATAGCTGGGTGAGCGACCAGCACGTCAGCCTGGCCGTCGGCAGGCATTTCACGGATTGCAGCCCGGCCAAAGGAACCTTTAAAGGTCCGGCCAACCAGGAATTGTCGGTGTTTTTATCGGTGAGCT
>JAYSZC010000626.1:0-3615 GCA_043738235.1 Lewinellaceae bacterium
GTTTAATGTTTGGGAAACCTAAGTATAAAACGGTACACGCTACGGACTTCGCACTAATGACTTCGCACTAACGACTTCGCACTTCGGACTATTATAGTAACTTTGCCGCCATTTCCGGGGTATACTTTTCCAAAACTCTTACGACTCGCAATGAGCGATCCAATTAAACATGAATGCGGCATCGCGGTGGTGCGACTGCTCAAGCCACTCGATTTTTACCACAAAAAATACGGTACAGCCTTTTATGGGGTGCAAAAAATGCAACTGTTGTTGCAGAAAATGCGCAACAGGGGGCAAGACGGGGCAGGATTAGCAACCATCAAGCTCAATCCCGAACCGGGCACGCGTTATATCAGCCGCAAACGCAGCAATGCCACCAACTACCTCACCGATTTGTTTGAAATGGTATGGGAACGCCTCAACAAAACGACTCCCGAGCAACGAAACGACCCCGCCTGGTTGCGTGCCAATATGCCCTACATGGGCGAAGTGCTGATGGGCCACCTTCGCTACGGCACACACGGCGAAAACAGCATCGAAATGGTGCACCCTTTCCACCGCCAGAACAACTGGATTACCCGCAACCTGCTGCTGGCCGGCAATTTCAACATGACCAATGTGGATGAATTGTTCGAAGAATTGGTGGAGTTGGGGCAGTATCCCAAAGAAAAAAGCGATACGGTGACGGTGCTGGAAAAAATCGGCCATTTTCTCGACGATGAAGTACAGCGCCTCCACACCTGGTTCAAACCCGATGGATATTCCAACCAGAACCTCAACCGGCTCATTTTTGAAAACCTCGACGTGCAACGCATGTTGCGGCGCGCCAGCAAAAAATTTGACGGCGGCTATGTGCTCGGCGGGCTGATCGGCCACGGCGACGCCTTCCTGATGCGCGACCCCAACGGCATCCGGCCTGCATACTGGTACATGGACGACGAAGTGGTGGTAGGCGCTTCCGAACGCCCGGCGATACAATCGGCATTCAATATTCGGTACAAAAATGTGATGGAATTGAAGCCGGGGCATGCGCTGATTATCAAGTACAACGGTAAAGTGGAAGAACTACCCTTTGCCGAACCCCGCGAAAAACGCGCCTGCTCTTTTGAACGCATCTATTTCAGCCGGGGCAATGACCGCGAAATCTACCAGGAACGCAAAAAACTGGGCCATCAACTCGCCCGCACAGCGCTCGAAGCAGTCAATTTTGACATAAAAAATACCGTTTTCTCCTACATCCCCAATACTGCCGAGGCAGCCTATTACGGCCTGATGGAAGGCCTGGATGCTGAAATGAACGAGTGGAAAAAGGAGCAGATTCTGGCGCTGGGCAAGGATATTACGCCTGAAAAACTCACCGAAATACTCCGGGTGCACTCCCGCAATGAAAAATTGGTACACAAGGATGATAAGCAGCGCACCTTTATTGCCGACAAAAAATCGCGCAACAGCATGGTCGGCCATGTATACGACGTGACTTATGGCATTTGTCAGGACAGCGTCGATACGTTGGTTTTACTCGACGACTCCATTGTGCGCGGCACCACCCTGCGTGATAGTATTGTCAGCATTACGGCGCGCCTGCGTCCGAAACGCATCATTATCCTCAGCAGTGCGCCGCAGATTCGTTTTCCCGATTGTTATGGGATCGATATGAGTAAAATGAAGGATTTTGTGGCTTTTCAAGCATTGGTGGAGTTGCTCAAAGAAAGTGGCCGGGAAAACCTGCTGCAGGAAACCTACCAGCGTTGTAAAAATTCTGAACACCTGCCCATTGAAGCTGTGAGTAATGAAGTGATTGCCCTGTACGACATGTTTGAATACGAACAAGTCAGCAAAAAAATAGCTGAAATTGTTCGCCCGGAAAACATCAAACCGCAGTTGGACGTGATTTTCCAGACACTGGATGGACTGCACAACGCTTGTCCGCTTAACAGCGGCGACTGGTATTTTTCAGGCCGTTACCCGACACCTGGCGGCAACCGCGTCGCCAACCGGGCTTTTATGAATTATATTGAAAATAAAGACGCCAGAGCTTATTAATGATGAATGATGAATGATGAATGATGAATATTGTGGTTAAGTGATATGCCTATACCAACCAATTCCAAAAGCAAAGCACCCTCTCTCATTTCTCACTTCTCGCTTCTCATTTCTCACTTCTCGCTTCTCACTTCTCACTTCTAATGAAGACTCCGCTTACAATAGACGAGGCGCTTGCCAAATTAGAATATTTTTGCGCGTACCGGGAGCGATGCCCGAAGGAAGTACGCACAAAACTGGCATTGTTGGGGGTGCCGCGCAAAGACGCCGAACAAATCTACGAGGTGTTGCAGGCAGACGGCTTTTTTAATGAAGAGCGTTTCGCGCTGGCCTATACAGGGGGGAAATTCAGGATCAACCATTGGGGCAGGGTGCGCATCCGTATGGAACTCCGAATGCGCAATATTGCCGCTGATCTGATTGAAAAAGCCATAAACAGCATTGACGAAGCAGCCTATACAGCACTGCTGCAACAACTGTTCGACAAAAAACGCAGGCACTACGAAGGCGAAGAGCAAGCGCGCGATAAAACGGCGGCGGCGCTCATTCGAGCCGGGTTTGAACCGGAACTGGTGTTTGCGATCGTGAATCGTCAATGGTGAGTTGTGAGTTCTCAATCACCCACACTGACGTGGTACCGGTCACTGTGAGTGATTGATAACCGATAACTAATAACTAATAACAGATAACATATAACAAACATGCGATCTACCATCGAAGCAGCCTGGAATGACCGGACGCTTTTGCAAAGTGACGAGGTAAAAAAAACAATTCGGGAAGTAGTGACCCGGCTGGATGCGGGCGAGTTGCGCGTAGCCGAACCGCTGACCGACGGCAGTTGGGTTACCCATGAGTGGGTAAAAAAAGCGGTGATCCTGTATTTCCCTATTCAGGAAATGCAAACGATAGAGGTAGGCCCCTTTGAGTACTATGATAAAATACCGCTGAAAACGGGTTTTGCCCAAAAGGGCGTCCGGGTCGTGCCGCAGGCATTGGCGCGTTTCGGCTCTTTTATTGAAAAAGGCGCGATCCTGATGCCTTCTTACGTCAATATCGGCGCCTGGGTAGGTAGCGGTTCCATGGTCGATACCTGGGCCACCGTCGGCTCCTGTGCGCAGATCGGGCGGAACGTACATTTAGCCGGCGGCGTAGGTATCGGCGGTGTGCTGGAACCTCCCCAGGCGACACCGACGATCATCGAAGACGAGTGTTTCATCGGATCCCGCTGTATTGTAGTGGAAGGCGTACACGTAGGCCGCGAGGCGGTGCTGGGCGCCAACGTGGTGCTTACGCAGAGTACCCATATTATCGACGTGACCGGTTCGGAACCCATTATATACAAAGGAAAAGTGCCGGCCCGTTCCGTGGTAATTCCGGGCACGTACACCCGTAAGTTTCCGGCAGGAGAATACCAGGTCGCTTGTGCGCTCATTATCGGGGAACGGCAGGAAAGTACCGACAAAAAAGTATCGCTGAATGATGCCTTGCGCAATTTTCAGGTAGCTGTGTAATTGTTTGAGGGTTTGTAAGGTTTGATGGTTTGAGGTGGTAACTCTTGGCTTTAAGTTACCA
>JAYSZC010000627.1:0-3615 GCA_043738235.1 Lewinellaceae bacterium
TGCCACTGGCAAACTGGATGTTTTGTTCCGCCACTTTTTTCCCGGAAGGGTCGCTGATCTCCAATTTGCCCGATCCTTCCTGCGGGGCAACAAAAGTGACGTCACAAAATCCCTCTGTCGGGTTGGGCGAAATGACGGGCTTGTTCCATGCCTTGCCCAACTGCGCGCTGCGTACTGTGGAGTACGCGAAAACGCCGTCCGTATCGAGCATTTTGAGGCGGAAGTAATATAAAACGCCCGGCAAAGCGCTGTGATCCTCATAATGGTAGTTATTGTTCGCGAGGCCGCCTTTTCCGGGAATCCAGGTAATTTTTTCAAAAGAACTGCCGTTGGTGGAGCGTTGCAGTTCATAACCGCCAAAGTTGCGTTCTGCGGCAGACTGCCAGTCGAGCGCAATGAAGCGCTGTTGGGCACGGGCATTGAACTGAATTAATTCGAGCGGAAGGGGGGTATTCTCCGGCGCTTCAAAACTCAGTGCTGCCTTGTATTGCTGCAGGTCGGTGGCATAGTAGTACACGTCGGTGAAAACGCCCGGCCCCACCGTTTTCCACGCCAGGCCGGCCGTGCTTGTCGGAATACTGATGCCGCTTATTTTAAACCGGCCCAGCCGGTGTGTGCCGGCAGATGTATTGATGTTGGCGATATTGTTGTTCAGCGCCGCCATGTTGGATGCGGTAAGGGTGTTCAGGTTAATCCGAAGTTCATTTCCGGCAATACTGACATCCGTGCTGCTTTCATACAGGATCTGGCAGGTTGCGGCATTGGATACGTTATTGGGAACAAAATTGCAGGTAGCCGTTTCCAGCGACAACACGGGACTGCTAAAATTGGCGTTGTTGAAGGTCAGAACAAAGTCGGCATTGGCGAGGTACAAATTGCCGGGTGTGCTTGTGGTGGCCCTTAGATACAGATCGAAGTAAAAATCGTTGCCGATATTACCCTGGTTCAGAATGGATAGGGTAGCGCCCTGATAAGGCGTTGGAGGCGGCGGCACCTGGGCTACCGCTTGTGCCAGGAATAAAAAACCAAGTAAGAAGCCCCCAAGGCGTTGTAATATGGATATGATAAGATGATTCATTGTTTGTTAAATAGTTATCCGTTATTAGTTATTGGTCATCAGTGTTGATAATCAAGCATTGATAATCAAACAGTTAAACTTTTTTATCCTCATCCCTCATCCCTCACTCCTCATTCCTCATTCCTCATCCCTCATTCCTCATCCCTATCAAGGCAGCGTAGAACTCAGGTTCCTGTTATTCCACACCACGCTGCGGTCGGCGGCGCTGACCAATCCGTCGAGGCCCACATCGGCTGCTTTGTAACCCGTGAGGTTTCGGTCATTCCAAGTCAGGCTGCGGTCGGAAGCACTCACCACGCCGCTCTGGTCAATGTCTCCGGCAATCATGCCAAACACGCCGGGCGATAAAGTTGCCTGGGCGGTATTCAGGTATAGCGGAACGGAACCATCGGTAAAATTGACCGTTCTGATCGAGGTGCTCATGGTCAGGGCAGCCTGCGACATCACGCCCAGGTGGTTGCGGTGCCGGATGACAACGAAATAATCGTCGTTTGCCACTCCGTTGAAGAACAAAGGCGAACTGCCGTCCATGCCCACCACATCGCCATCAGATTGCAGCAAGGCGTCGCGGGTATGCAGCACAGCGCCCGGGGTGTTTTTGTCGCGCAGTTCTGCGAGCATCCAGTCGACAATAGCATTGGCGCCGGTAACGGTCAGCGCAGCGGGCCGCAACATTTCAGAACCGCCATAAGGCGTAGTGGAAGGCAGGTGTCCGCCGCTGCGCAGCCCATCTGTCATCAGACCGGCGTTGTAGGGGCCTTGGAGGAACACTTTCGGGCGTAGCGTGAGTCCTGCCCGGTTGGTGAAAGCGCCTGTGAAACAGTTGGGAACCGATGGCATGAACGCTACCGCATGGGGAATGACCACGGCACTGCTGCAAGTCGGAATCAATCCTTCTTCCCAGTTCCTGCAATCGTTCCAGTCATCGGAACCGCCGTTGCTGGTCCAGATGGATGCTGCTGTTTGGCTGGGATAATCTGCCGTATTCACCGCTTCAGGGGCATCATACGTAACTTTGACGTAACATTTTTGCCCGGTTGTGGCTGCGCTGGTATTGCGCACTTTCATGGTGATCCAGCGCGTCACAGTATTGGTAAATGAACCGGAAACAGAGGCGCCGCTGCCGTTGTTCGTATGGAGCAGGTTGCCGTTCAAGTCATAAAATTCCAGTGTCAGGCTATTGGCAGGCGTACCCAGAAACAGGGTGTAGGAAACGCCGGAGCTGCCTTTAGCGAATATTTTTCCCACCACGCGGGCATTCGGCGAATTGTCGGGCGTGCGGCCGCCTTGTCCGAGCGATTCGCAATGGCTGTCCCCGAGATCGTTTTCCATTTCCCATTCCTGGGTGGTTGGAAGAGCGGCGTTGGCGTACGTATTGATGTCGATACCGGCAGGCGCCCAGATGGAATAACCGTGGTAATGCTGCCCGTGATCGGCATAAGAAGTGGAGTAATCGTCGCCGTACTCCGGGGCGCCGTCATCGGGCCAGGCCACGGCGCGAGTTCTGATTTGAACCCGGTTGGAGGTCGGCGTACAACCGTCGGCGCCGGCAGCGAATACAGTAACAGTACCTGAAATGCCGCCTGAATGATCTTTCAGGATGGTTCCGACCGGAAAATCTGTATTCACATAGACGTCCTGGTCTGTGTCCCAGCTATCCGTCACGGCAATAATAGCTTTACCGCTTCTTTCGATCACCAGAATATCATTGTCATTATCGACGGAGTTGCGGCAATTGCCCGTCACGACATTGTACATGGTGCCTTCTGTACCGCTGCTGCGAACTTTGTAATTGCCGCCTTTAAAATCGAGCGCGCCGTGCGCCAGCATGATATTGGCAATATCAGAATTATCAGGCAGATCTACGGTGTTTTCGGGCTGGTGTATAAACCGTTTTCCGGTATTGGCAATGTTGAACAGGTCTTCAAAAAACACCTGCGGGTTGCCGTCCATGGCGCACATGGCAGCATAAGCGGCGCCTAATCGCGGCTCCGTAATTTCCACGTGTGCCGATAATTCATCGCCCGTATTCCAGCCGGTGATATTTCCGTTGGCTGCTTTTTGGGGCCGGTAGGTATCGTGATTATTGATAAACGGCACCGTGCGGTGAATACGAGTAGTGCCCACATCTATATAACGGATGTTTTGTTGCGCGCCGGGCAGATTGCCCAGATCGAATCCGCCGTTTCCATAAATCATACCGCGCAATCCGCCGGAGCCGTCAAAGGCGCGCAATCCAAAATCGAAGGTACCGGAGCGGTTGTTGACCGCAGTTGTCCAGGCATCCAGCGCCGTTTTATCACCGACCCATTCGCCTACGGCAAACATTGCATCGCCGCCGTCGGCCCAGTCGGCATTTTGTTGTAAATTAAATAAAAAGTCCTCGGAAGCAAAGTTGGGGAAGTGTTTTACCGCGTCGATACGCACGCCGTCGAAACCCATTTGTTTTTTATACCAGACGAGCCATTCCCGGGTATGTTTGCGCATATAACCGTTGTTGGCGCCGGTGCCGCCGTTGTTGTAAGGCGAATAAGCCG
>JAYSZC010000628.1:0-1486 GCA_043738235.1 Lewinellaceae bacterium
GAAATCTTCGGGGTTGACATCATTGGCAGGCAGGCGAAAAAGGCCTTCTTCCGTACCCGCGTACAGGTAACCGTCGTAGACGGCAAAAGACCGCACATCCACCCCAGTAAAAGTGGTGAACTCCGCTTCAGCGCGCTCCAGATTGAGTTTTAAAATGCCGAACCCGCAGGAGAGGTAAGCGAATTTTCCTTCAAAAAATACGCTGTAAATCCTTTTATCGCCCAGGATATTCAGGTTTTTGAAAATAAATGGCAGGTTGATCACCGAGCCGTCGGAAGGATGGTAAAGATCGAGGTTGCTGTTGGTGTAGGCGATGAGCAGCACATCGGCGGCGGCGTTATACCGCAGCAGGTTGATGCCCACATCGCTCAGGCCTTCCACTTTTGTGATAAAACGCGGTGAACGGTCCACTTTGTCGATCTCCACGATCGCCCATTCGGTGGCATAGTACACTTTAGAAGCGCTCTGCGACACCGAACTGGAACGTTGCCAGGGCAAATGCTGCCGCCAGTCGCCGATTTTGAGCGGCGGAAATTCGGTGGTATCGGTTTGAGCAATGGAATTTCCGGTAAAAAAAAGAGAAAAAAGGATCAATAGAAAAGGGCGCATAAGCAAATCAGGACTGTTTGGTACAACTCGATCTTTGGCGTTGAAAAGCGCTTAAAGGTTGTCTCTCACACCTGTTGCCCTCTGAAATACTCCACCGCCAGCCGGTACCCGTCCAGCCCCAGCCCAACAATACTTCCCACACATTTGGCAGACAGGTAAGAATGGTGCCGAAATGACTCCCGTTTGTGCACATTGCTGATATGGACTTCGATTACCGGCGTAGTGATGGCAGCCACCGCATCGGCCAGCGCAATGGAAGTATGCGTGAATGCTCCCGCATTCAGCACGATAGCGTCCGTTGAAAACCCTGTTTCCTGGATCCGGTCGAGCAATGCGCCCTCGTGGTTGCTCTGGAAATAATCGAGTTCGATTTCGGGGTATTGACCGCGCAATTCGTCTAAAAATTGCTCAAAGGAGCGATGGCCGTAAATTTCGGGTTCCCGCTTTCCCAACAAGTTGAGGTTCGGGCCGTTTATGATAAGTATCTTCATAGCTGCAAAAATCTACCTATTTTTGAGAAATTTTGCTGTATCACACGGATTAAGCCTGATTATTATGAAAAAACTGCTCCTCCTGTTCCCCATCCTTTGCCTGTGCAGCATATTTCAATCTGCGCTTATTGCTCAATCTATGCTCGTTTCGGACGCCATTTCGATTCGCAATGACTATGGCTACGAACTGATTGGGCGTTTGCGAGACCGCATTTTGGTGTTTCGCGACAAATATCACGATTTTGAAGTGCAGGCTTACGACAACCAGATGAAAATGGCCTGGAGCCGCAACCTGGAAGATCTGGACAGCCGCGGCATTCAGGTCGTGGCGGTGATGGCCGGGAAAAATGACTTTTCCATTGTGCACAAAATCCGGCGGCGCGGTT
>JAYSZC010000629.1:0-3611 GCA_043738235.1 Lewinellaceae bacterium
CAACTATGTGTGGAACGATGCGAACGAAAACGGTATCCAGGATGCTTGCGAAAACCCGATTCCGGGTGTAACGGTAAGCCTCTACGACGCCACAAGCAACGCACTGCTGGCTACCACGACCACAAATCTGAAAGGTGAATACTACTTCACCGGTATCGGAACGCCGGGTGAAAACTGGATTTCCACACCGGGCCGCGACAGTATTCATGCCTTGACGGCTTACCAGATCGTATTCGGTACGAATGGTTCTGTCAGTCAGTTCAACACGGCGACAGGCAAACTGACCGTCAACGGTACGGATTACGAGCTCACCATTCCGAATGTCGGCGCAGGCTGGTATAAAGACTGGAACGATTCGGATGCTACCATTGCAGATGTTCCAGGCAAGCCTTGGAACGACTTCCCGTCCATTGCCTACACAACAGGTATGGCAGGATGCAGCGACCATACGCTGGATGCCGGTTTCGTATCCGACAACCTGGCCCATCTGGAAGCATGCGCGATCGAAGCAGGATCGAACTTCGGACAGTTTAACCTGACCGAAGCCGATGACGAAGTGGATCCAAGTGGTAACGCAACAGTGACCTACCACCTTACCGTCGCACAGGCACAAAACGGTCAGGGTAGCCTTTCCAGCCCGTATACCGGTGCAAATGGCACACAGATATACGCCCGCGTGGTATCTGCCGGTGGTGGCGTACTGGTGGTTCCGGTTTCCCTGCAGGTGAATCCGCTGCCGGTCGCTTATGTGGGTCAACTGAAAGTTTGCCCGGATGTATTCGACGGTATGATGGGTACTTTCAACCTGAACAATGCGAACGCACAGGTAACAAATGGCGCAAGCGGATTGACCGTTACTTATTACGAGTCTCAGTCCGAAGCAGCACTGGGTACCAACCCGCTGCCGGCATCTTACAACTCCGCAACCAAGTACATCTGGTCGCGTGTTGAAAATGCTTCCGGCTGCTACGATGTGGATATACTTCAATTGGTCGTATTGTCCAGCCCGGGCGTTGCCCTGAATGTTACCGATAATACTTGTACCGATTCTCAATCAGGTGAAATAACGGCTACGATCACCGATGGCCCTGCGAATTACACCTTCGTATGGTCGACCGGTGTAACCACCGGCCCGGGCGCTGCCGGCAGTTCTTCGATTGTCGACCTGGAAGCGGGCTTGTACACGGTAACCGTTACAGATGGCAATACTTGTACGGCAGTAAGTTTTGCTGAAGTAGAAGATGCTATTCCGTTCTCGATCATTCCGATCCCGAACTACGGCCCTGTGAATGCAGGCACGCAGCTGGGCCCGATTGTACTGCAAACGACGACCTGGGGTGCTGACTTCAGTTGGACAGGCGGCGTTTCAGTAGGTTTGGCAAACGGAACCGCAACCAGTCTCCTGCCGCTTATCCTGCCGTTCAATACAACGGTTGGCGCCGCTACGGTCATCGTAACCGCTACATTGGGCGCTTGTTCCGATACGGAAGAGTTCACGATCAGTGTGCTCGACCAGGTAACGGACGACAATGCATCGGTAGCAGGTTCGCTGATGACGGAAGAGGGTGATATGGTAGAAGAAGGCTACGTGGAACTGGAAGGTCAGATGCTGGAGCACCCGAATGTGGAGGCTATCTACCTGACGGACGACGACGGTCACTTCATGTTCGACCATGCATTACCGATAGGTGCGAATTATACGCTGACGCCTACGAAAGATGATAATCCATCCAACGGGGTTACAACGTACGACCTGGTATTGATGGAAAAACATATCCTGGCATTGGAACTGCTGAATTCTCCGTACAAAATGATTGCTGCGGACGCGAACAGAAGCGGTTCTGTGACGACATTCGATATTATCGAACTGCGCAAACTGATACTCGGCATTTACACAGACCTTCCGAACAACACTTCCTGGCGCTTTGTAGATCACGATTATGTATTCCCGAACCCGCTGAATCCGTTCGAGTCGGTGTTCCCGGAAAACAAATCTTTTGAAAACATTACAAGCGACCAGATGGCTGATGACTTCATCGGTGTGAAGATCGGAGACCTGAACAACTCCGCGCTTCCGAACAGTCTGATAAGTGTTCAGGAACGTTCGCAGGGCATGTTGTTGTTCGATGTGGATGACCGCATGGTACAGGCCGGCGAAACATTTACCGTATCATTTGCGACTGCGGAAGAAGTGAAAGGTTATCAGTTCACCATGAACACCGGTAACCTGGAAGTACTGGAAATCCTGCCGGGTGAGCAGATGGATGCAACGAACTTCGCAGTGTTTGCCGCCAGACAGGCTGTAACAACCAGTTGGAGCGTCGGCGGTCATGCCGGCTTCTCTATCCGGTTCCGCGCAAGAACAGCAGGCAAGATCAGCGATATGCTCGCAGTATCCGGCAGCATCACGAAAGCAGAGGCTTACAGCCCCGGCAACGAACAGATGCAGGTCGGTTTCCGGTTCCATGAAAAAGACGGTGGCGTTACTTTAGCCGCACAGCGTTTTGAATTGTACCAGAACCAGCCGAACCCATTCATCGACCGCACCGTGATCGGATTCTTCCTGCCGGAAGCAACCACCGCCACGCTGTCTGTATTCGATGAAACCGGCCGACTGCTGCATACGCAAAAAGGCGACTACGCAAAAGGTTACAACGCCGTTACACTGGAAGGCCGGGAGATGGACGCTAACGGAGCACTGTACTACAAAGTGACTACACCGACTCATTCGGCTACAAGGACTATGATACAAACCCGGGATTGACCATGAACGTATTCTGACGGAGTATAATCAACCCGCCTCGTGAGCAACGAGGCGGGTTTTTTTATGCCCTCCTCCGCTCTGAAGTAAAAAAGAAAGTGGCGGCATCCTGATAAAATATTTACTTTTACGTAATCAGCCCCTTGTCTGTTTTCTTTTGAAAATCTGGCAAGGGGCTGCCGTTTTAAAGGTTTGACAAATTCATCATTCATCGTTCATCATTCATTATGAAACCTCTTTTCCTCACAACCCTTCTACTCCTCGCCGCTTGTTCTGGTACGCAGCCCACAGCCAACGAAATGCCCAGTAGCGCCCCGGGGCTCGTTTCATTCAAACTCAGGAACAACACCGTGCTGCCGCATAAATACACCCTGATAGGTTATAACCCGGGTGAAACCGGCAACTGGACCAATTCTTTTGTGCTGCTGCCTGGTGCGCAACGCACCTATAAATGCCATATCGGCACTAAAATTTACCAGGCCGACACCAAGCAGGTCGGTACAGTCATGGGCGGCGGTAGCATTCGGGAGGATAAACCATTTATCACGGTGAAAGCGGAAGATGAGGGGAAGTGGTTCGGATTGAAAGAGTGAATGTACGGGGTTGTGTCAAAAGGGTCGAAATGGAATAAGATACCAAATTATACTTGGTTTTTTCGGTGCGAAACTTCCCGAAAGTTTAAAACTTTCGGGAAGTTGGAGGTAACACGAAATTAAATTTTACACTAAAACCATGGCTCAAGTAGAATCCGACTTTTGACACAACAGCCCAGCGGGCTAAAAAGCCCGCTAATAACCGAGAAAAAACAGAATTTTGCGTTAGGCAATCCATAGACCTCGGCTGGAGTTTG
>JAYSZC010000630.1:0-3605 GCA_043738235.1 Lewinellaceae bacterium
TGCTTGTATTGACCAAAACAGTAGAAGGTGAAACGAATACCCGTTATGCACAGGGCGGTGTGGCAGCAGTATGGAATGGTGAAAAAGACGATTTTGAAAAACATGTGGCGGATACCCTCGACGCCGGCGACGGCTTGTGCAAAGAGGATGTTGTCCGAATCGTGGTAGAAGAAGGTCCTGAGCGGGTGCGTGAAATCATAGAGTTGGGCGCCCGTTTTGACAAGGAAAAAGGCAGCAACGAATATGATCTGGCCATGGAAGGCGGGCATTCGGAACACCGGATTTTGCATTACAAAGACCTGACGGGATGGGAAATGCAGCGCACCCTGATGGAAGAAGCGGCGCGTTATCCCAATATCACGGTGAAAGAACATTATTTTGCCCTCGACCTGATTACGCAGCACCATCTGGGAAGGATGGTGATTCGTGTAACGCCGGATATAGAATGTTACGGCTGTTATGCCCTCAACAAACAAAACGGCGAGATCGATACCATTCTGGCCCGGGCAACGGTGCTTTGCACGGGCGGCGGCGGACAAGTGTACAAATCCACCACCAACCCGGTGATTGCCACCGGCGACGGGGTTGCGATGACCTACCGCGCCAAAGGCCGGGTGGAAAACATGGAGTTTATGCAATTCCATCCTACCTCTTTGTTCAATCCTGCCGGCGACAATCCTTCCTTCCTCGTGTCGGAAGCCGTTCGCGGACATGGCGGTATTTTAAAAAGCGCTGAGGGAGAGGAGTTTATGCAGCATTACGACCCTCGGTTGTCGCTGGCGCCCCGCGATATTGTTGCACGGGCCATCGACTCCGAAATGAAAAAAAGGGGTACGGATTGTATGTACCTCGATTGCCGGCACCTGGAAAAAGAGAGTTTCCTGGCCCATTTCCCGACCATTTATGAAAAATGTAAAAGTATCGGCGTCGACCCCATGAAGGATATGATTCCCGTGGTGCCCGCCTGCCATTATATGTGCGGCGGCATCCTGGTGGATGAACATGGGCGCAGCAGCATTCACCGGCTGTATGCGGCGGGAGAGTGCAGCAGCACGGGTTTGCACGGCGCCAACCGCCTCGCCTCCAATTCCCTGCTGGAAGCGATGGTGTTTGCCCACCGCGTATTTATGCACGTAAAAGATAAGCTGCACACCTGGGAATACCGGGAAGAAGTGCCGGACTGGAATGCGGAAGGAACCACCGATCCGCAGGAAATGGTACTTATCACACAGAGTATCAAGGAATTAAAAGATACCATGTCGTACTATGTAGGTATCGTTCGTTCCAATGTGCGGCTTCAGCGGGCGCTCGATCGCCTGTTTCTGCTGTATCGCGAGACGGAAGATTTGTACAAAACCACGACCATTTCACCCCAATTGATGGAATTGCGCAACCTGATCACGATTGCTTACCTCATCACCCGTTCAGCGGCGCACCGGCAGGAAAGCCGGGGACTGCATTTCACAACGGATTATCCGGAGCAGTTGCCGTTTGTGGAGCATTCGGTGCTGTAAGAGAAGTGAGAAGTGAGAAGTGAGAGACATCCCGATTGGCGGCTCGTAGGGTTTGGAGATGTATTTCTCAGGCCTGTAATCGTGAGTGGTGAGTCGTGAATCGTGAGTGGCATTTCGTTAGAATTATTGAGTTCCTTCTTCTAACGGGATGCCACTCACGATTCACGACTCACCACTCACGATTACAGGCCTGAAAAATACATCTCCAAACCCTACGAGCCGCCAATCGGGATGTCTCTCACTTCTCACCTCTCACTTCTCACTTCTGATAAAAGCGACTCAAACATCCCCCGCCCGTCCGTATTGCCCAGCACCGCTTCGCTGGCGCGTTCGGGGTGCGGCATCATGCCGAATACATTGCGTTCGGCATTGCAGATACCGGCGATATTCCGCGCCGCCCCGTTGGGGTTGGCGGCTTCCGTCACCTCGCCGGCTTCGGTGCAATAGCGGAACAAGACCTGGTCGTTTTGCTCCAGTGCATGCAGCGTTTGTTCATCGGCGTAGTAGCGGCCATCTGCGTGGGCGATGGGAATTTTCAGCGCTTGATGCAGGTCCAATTCGGAAGTGATCGCGGAATTTTTTGTTTCCGGGCGCAACCACACATTCTCGCAAATAAACTGGAGTTTGGCATTGGGCAACAACACGCCTGGTAGCAGCCCCGATTCACAAAGAATCTGGAAGCCGTTGCAGATACCGAACACATAACCGCCTTCCCGGGCGAATGTCTTGACAGCCTGCATGATCGGGGAGAGCTGTGCAATAGCGCCGGCCCGCACATAATCGCCAAAAGAAAATCCACCGGGCAACACGATACAATCGCCGGGGCCGAAACCTGCCGGCAACTGTGTGTCTTTGTGCCAGATTTTGACCAGTTCCTGCCCCATCACATCGCGGAGCACATGCACTATATCATCGTCGCAGTTGGAGCCGGGGAAAACGATCACGCCAAATTTCATTGGATCCATTATTTATGAAGGAAAAATTTGAATAAAAAACAGGAGTCCCAGCAGCGCCAGGTGCAGGATTTCCGCTAATAATCGGTTGCGGATGCCCTGAAACGAAAATGCCAGAAAAATACCCGCCGCCGCCGCCGGCAGCAGAAAGTGTTCCCAGCGCCACTCAGAACGCAGCAACATCAGTAATCCGCCGGTGATCAACACCCAGTACAAGGTGGTGATCGCTTTTTGAGTTTGTATCAGTTTTCGTTGAAAATAGGTACTCAGGCCGGACAGGAAGACCATTAACAGCAAGGTCAAAAACGCAGACTTTAAGATCATTTTGGTATCAAAAGTGGCATTAAAACGGTACAGCTGGAAAATTTCTCCAAATTGAAAAGCGCGGAATTCATTGCCCCGGTCATCCCAGAAATACCACAACCAGGCCAGGAACAAGGGCGTCAGAGCGCCTGTCAAAAAAACCAGTTGTTCCCGGAGATTAAAAGAGCGCATCACCATCACGCCGATATACGCCGCAAGGAGGAGAATCAGCGCAGGCGGATAAAAGAGTCCGGCGACAGACATCCATAGGGCTGCATCGAATACCAGGGCTGTTGCCTGCGTAATTTTATAGGATTTAAAAATCCGGCGCAGGGCAACGGGTACGAATGTAGCGGCCACCAAAGGCGCGGAAATAAACAGAAACTCGGGCAAAATGCTCGATACCAGCACATAAAACATGCCGGGTAGCCAGTTGCGATCATGCATCAGGCGAAATTCATCAGCCAGCCGGTTGATCATCAGCGCTTGCAGGTAAACCAAAATAGCCGCCACAAGGGCTGAATAAAAAGGCGCTTTCGTTGCCCAGCCGAACATGGCCTCATACAGCAGGCTCCCCTCGGCGGTTGGCCAGGGCGATGGCTGTATCCAGCCAAAGAGGGCTGTGGCGCGCGTCAGCACGAGGTACACGGCGAGCAGTACAGCAGTAGAAACCCGGTTATTGCGGAAAATGGAAAGCACGATATGGAGGGCCGGGAGCAAAATGTGGGCGCTCCTTTCGGCGGGTGCGAAGTTCGGGAAAATAGGAGACATCCGGAATTTTTTCTTTAACGAGAGTTGATAAAGGTTTATGAGGTTGATAAGGTTGATATTCATC
>JAYSZC010000631.1:0-9457 GCA_043738235.1 Lewinellaceae bacterium
CGTCAATGCGCCGTTTGTGATGCCTACCTGTTTCGGTTATTCCGACGGTCGTGCCGCCGTCAATTTCGTACATGGCGGCGCCGGCGGAGACATACTGGCAAACTATATCTACCAGTGGAGCAAACCCAATGCGCCCAACAGTATCTCTGTCGATGGATTGCAAGGCGACAAATCCTATTCGCTGACAGTTACCGATCAGCAGGGTTGCAGTGGCGTATTCGGCTTTTTTGTTGGTCAACCCCCGGCCATTGTTGTACAATTGGCTCAGGAAAATGTCTCCTGTTTCGGCTTTTCCGATGGCTCGGCACGCATCCTGAACGTACAGGGCGTCAATCCGGTTTCCAATTATAACTGGAGCAATAATATCAACAACGCACAAATAAACGACCTCTCGATCGGGTCATACTCGGTCACGGTGGTAGATAACCTGGGTTGTACGGGCTCTCAATCCGTTCAGATTATCCAACCCGAACCGCTGCGCCTGGAATTTGTGACCAAACCGCTTCTGTGCAGCGGCGATTCGGATGCCGCTATTACATCATCGGTTTTTGGCGGTTCGCCGGAGTACAGCCTGCAATGGAGTAATGGCAACTCCCTCACGGGTATTTCAAACCTCGGCCCGGGCGTGTACACCCTGCAGATTACGGATAAAAACGGATGTATATTAACGGATTCCGCAACTATTGACCGGCCTGATGATCTGATTATTGAGCTGCGTTCCGCTGATCCGCGTTGCTTCGGCGACAAAAACGGACATATCGATTTGAGCGTGTATGGAGGTAAATTGCCTTACCAATATAATATCGACGGCGGGGCGTTCAATGGTTCGCCCAATTTCATCGGTCTGGAGGCCGGCATGTACACCATGCAGGTGAAGGACGCGAACAATTGTATCACCACTGTCACAGATTCGCTGTTCGAACCGCTGCCAATCGGGGTTTCATTAGGTATGGACAGCAGCCTCGTGCTGGGCGATAGCCTGCTGCTGATGCCCGATATTTCCAACGCAATCGGCCTGTTGCAATACACCTGGCAGAGCGCGCTGCAGGAAATCTGGGCGTGCGCGGATACGATTGCTTGTGAAGAAATCTGGGTAAAACCTGCCCGCACCAATACCTATTTCCTCCAGATTACGGATGCAAATGGCTGCAAAGGCGAGTCCCGGGTCAAAATCAGTGTGGAGAAACCCAGGGGCGTTTACGTTCCCACGGCATTTTCTCCCAATAATGACAACAGTAACGACCTGCTGTTGGTACACGGCAAAAGTAAACAGGTTCGCAACATCCTGATTTTCAGGATATTCGACCGCTGGGGCGAATTGGTGTACCAAGATCAGAATTTTAGTGTCAATGATACCACCCGCGGCTGGGACGGCAGTTTCCGAGGCGAAGCCTGCGATCCGGGCGTATTCGTCTGGCAATTGGAAGCGGAATACATAGATGGATTTAAAGAAGTACTGTCTGGAAGCGTAACTCTTGTTAAATAGTTTTAGTTAAATAATGTGAGTAAACGGTATATTTTCCTTTTTTTTCGGACTACAAATTATCCCAATTCAAAATACACACAACCATGATGCAATTTTCCAAACCGATTTTTCTGCTGGTTACCCTGCTGGCAGTGTTTTCTCCTGCATTAGAGGCACAGGATCCGCGTTTTTCCCAATATTACGCGTCTTCCTGGAACCTGAACCCGGCGATGACCGGCGTTTTTAACGGTCGCTGGCGCGCAACGGTTAATTACCGCGACCAATGGAACAGTTTTCTCGCGCCTGTGCCGTTTCGCACCTATGCCGCTTCGTTCGAGACACGTTTCAATGTAGGCGCCAATAACGATTATGCTTCATTCGGCCTGGGCGCCATGCACGACGAAGCCGGTACCGCCCGCTTTACACAAAACAAAGTGCAGTTGGGCGGGGCCTTCCTCAAACAACTTTCCGGCGGTCGTAATTCCAGCGAACACTACTTGTCTGCCGGTGCGCAGTTTGGTTTTGGCCAGAATTCCATCGACTGGAGCAAATTGTGGTTTACCCGTCAGTTTGACACCGGTTCGGAAACGCCCGATCTGGGATCCGCAAGCGGCGAACTAAACGCCAATGCCAACTCGCCGCTTTACCTCGATTTCAATGCGGGCATACTCTGGTATGTAGTGTTTCCAAATGAAGGTTTTTTCTACGCCGGGGGCGCTATGCATCACCTGAACCAGCCCACCATTTCCCTCATTGAAGACAATAAAGAAACCTTGTACTCCCGCTGGTCGGGCCACGTGGGTGGCCAGTTTCCGCTCACCGAGAATTTTGCGATACTGCCGGGTGTATTGGTAATGAAACAGGGGCCGGCGATGGAAACTGACCTGGGCATCAACTTCCGCTATTCCAACAACGACCTGAATGAACTGGCCCTGCGCGCAGGCCTCTGGGGCAGGGTGGGCAATAAATTGGACAAAGACCTGCAAATGGACGCCATCACCATAGTTGGTATGCTCGAACTCAACCGCTGGATGCTGGGTCTCAGTTATGATATTACCGTTTCAGGTCTGACCGCTGCCAATAATTCCCGCGGCGCGTTTGAAGTGTCGCTGACGTATTTTCACCCGGAACATCGCCGTTCGCGCGTGACATGCCCGAAGTTTTAGAGACGTGAATTGTGAGTCGTGAATCGTGAGTGTATGCGCTCACAGTGACCGGATCCATTTTCACTTTAATTTCTTTCAAAAATCCTCAGTACACGCCTAACTCACCACTCACGATTCACGATTCACCACTCACGACTCACATGAAAAAGATTTCCCTTTTCCTCCTGTTCCTGCCCGCTTTTTTATCGGCTCAAAATCCAACCATTACGCCTGCCCGCCCACAGGCAGGTGAAACCATAGAACTGGTGTTCGACCTGAGTACAAGCCCTTTGCGCGGCGCTGAATCGGTCGATGTGGTGCTGATGGAATACAGCGACAACAGCGCCGAAGTGCGGGAAGTGGCCCAGAAAAGATCGGGCGATCAAATTCATGCGATGTTGAAACTACAACCGAAGTCACATTCGGTGATGATTGTTTTGCAGTCGAATGATCGTTTTGATAACAATGGCGGCGAAGGCTACTTCGTGCCTGTTTGCGACGCCACCGGGAAACAACTGCCCGAAAGTATGGCGGCGCAAGCCCTGTTGTACCGCGATTACGGCGGCATATTTGAACTAAATCGAACGGCTCCGAGTGCCTTGGCCTTGTACGACCGCGCATTTGCTTTACAACCCGATCTGAAAAAGAAATACCTCGGCAGTTATGCCAATACCGTCCTCGGCGCAAAACGCGGTGATGCCGGTAAAAACGAGGTGTTGCAGTTGTTCGCAGACATGGAAAAAGAAACATCCATAGAAGAAAAACAACTGCTTTCCATGTCCCGGCTGTATGAGCGCATGGGCGTGGTCGATAAGGCTAAAGCATTGAAAGACAAGATCAAAGCGGCATTCCCAAAAGGAATGATGGTGCGCCAGGAACGGCTGCTCGCTGCGCAAAACAACTCCGACTTAGCCAAATCGGAAGCGCTGTTAACCGCGTTTGTCAAAGACTTTCCGCCTCAAACGGCTGAAGAAAAAGCGGCAGTGGCCGATGTGCAGGCCAATATTTGCGCTAAAATAGGCGATCAGCACGAATGGGAAAAATTCAAAACTATGGCTGCGCAATTGCCCGGCGACGAACGCGCTTCTTTGTACAATAACTTCGCCTGGGAACTGGCCGAAAAAGGAGAAAAATTGGACGTGGCCCAATCCATGGCCGCAGAAGCGACCAATTGGACTAAACGCGAAATCGACGTCCCGACGACGACAAAACCTATCTCTATGACCGAAAAAACCTGGAGGACCATGCGCCGGAATAACTACGGCAACTACGCGGATACCTACGCTTTTGTGCTCGATAAAGCGGGTGATGCCGCCGCCGCCGCGCGTTACCAGGGCGAAGCCGTAACGATCTATGAGGGCAAAAACGCGGAATTCAACGAGCGCTATTCCGGCTACCTCGAACGCGCCAAAGCGCCCGACCTGCGCTACCAGTTGGAGCGTTTCATCATGGAAGGACATGCTACGGAAAAAATGAAAACGCAGTTTAAACAACTGTACGCTTCCGAAGACAAATCATCGGCAGGCGCGGCTGCTTATCTGGCCGGTCTGGAGTCCATTGCAAAAGTCAACCGTGAAAAAGAAATCGCCGCCAAAATGCTGGACCAGGCGGCGCCCTCCTTTAGCCTGCTGAACATGAAAGGTGAAACGGTCAGCCTCGAAAGCCTGCGTGGCAAAGTGGTCGTCGTCGATTTCTGGGCAACCTGGTGCGGCCCCTGCAAGGCTTCCTTCCCGGGTATGCAAATGGCCGTCGATAAATACAAAAGCGATGCCAACGTGGCCTTTGTTTTTGTGGATACATGGGAAAAAGCCGAGGATAAACTCAAAAACGCCAGCGACTTTATCACCGGCAAAAACTACACGTTTAACGTGCTGATGGACAACGACGATAAAGTAGTCTCCGCTTTCGGCGTATCGGGTATCCCGACCAAATTCGTGATCGACACCAAAGGAAAAATCCGTTTTAAAGCCGTGGGATTCGACGGCAGCGCCGATGCACTGGTGGATGAATTGAGCAGTATGATTGAGTTGGCGCGGGCACAACCGTGATAGAAGTGAGAGAGTGAGATGGTGAGAAGTGAGAGGCATCCCCCTTGGCATTTGCTTATATTATGAGTCTCGGTGTTTCAGGCCTGTAATCGTTAGTGGTGAGTGAGTCGTGAGCCGTTTCATCCGTTGAATCAACTGCTGGCCACTGACTCCAGAGTGAGCGCAACAATATTTCAGACGGTTGGGTTAAAAGAACACGATGGAATGGCGATGGCAGTGGTACTTTAGAAAAGGGATGAGGGATGAGGGATGAGGAATGACCGAGCGTGATGTCGGACATTACGCTGGACATCCCTCTTCCCTCATCCCTCATCCCTGATTAGACATCACGCTAGGTCATTCCTCATCCCTCATTCTTCATTCCTGATCAGACATCACGCTCGGCATTCCTCATCCCTCATTCCTCATTCCTCATTCCTGACTACCTTTGCCCCATGAAACAGCCATCAGGACTCCATCCAAGAAACCGGCACCAAGACCGGTACGATTTTCAGCAATTGACGGCAGTTAATCCTGATCTCGCGCCTTTTGTGACCCGCAAATTCAAATCGGAGTCTATTGACTTTGCGAACCCCGATGCGGTCAAAGCGCTGAACAAGGCGCTGCTACGCACCTATTACGGCATTACCTTCTGGGATGTGCCGCCCGGTTATCTCTGCCCTCCGGTACCGGGCCGGGCCGATTACATCCACTACATGGGCGATTTGTTGAGCGAGCGCAACAACGCTGTGATCCCGCGTGGAAAATCAGTCCGGGTATTGGATATTGGTATGGGCGCCAATTGCATTTATCCCATCATTGGACACCAGGAATATGGCTGGCGCTTTGTCGGCACGGACATCGATCCGGTGGCGATCCGGGCGGCCAAACAGATCGTAGCGGCCAACACATCACTCGCCGGCGCTGTGGAATGCCGTTTGCAAAACAACGCGTCTGATATTTTTAAGGGCGTTATACAGCCCGGCGAAACATTCGCCCTTTCCATCTGCAATCCGCCTTTTCACGCATCACTCAGCGAAGCAGGAACGGTGGCCCAACGAAAATGGAAAAACCTGGGCATCGACAAAACGAAGGCTCCACAGCGGAATTTCGGCGGACAAAAATCGGAACTCTGGTATCCCGGCGGTGAAGCGGCATTTATCCGCAATATGATCCTGCAAAGTGCGGAGATACCACAACTCTGTGGCTGGTTTACCACCCTGGTTTCAAAAAAATCCAACCTGCCGGCTATTTACAAGGCTTTGAAAAATGTAAATGCTGCGAATATCCGAACTATCGAAATGAGCCAGGGACAAAAAGTGAGTAGGGTAGTGGCTTGGAGTTATTACGTTTCATCCGGCAGCTAAAGCAGCCGGTACAGCGCACGCTCGCCGAAAAAAGCAAAGGAGAATGTTTGCAATTTCCATTTGCGTCTTACCTTCCCCACTCAAATAAAAGCAAGTCTTAACCTATGCGAATTCTAATTTGTACCCTCCTCCTGCTGGCACAATTGCCGCTTTTTGCTCAAAAAGATAAAAAAGAAGACAAAAAAGAGGCTGAAAAAAAGCCTGAGAAGGCTGCGGTCCACCAGTCCGGCACCTACGGCGGACTGGCATTTCGCAGCCTCGGCCCGGCAGTTACCTCCGGTCGAATCTCCGATTTTGCCGTAAACCCCGGGAACAGCGCGGAATATTACGTGGCAACTTCCTCAGGCGGCGTTTGGAAAACGGTCAATGCCGGAACCACGTACACGCCGATTTTTGACGGACAAGGTTCCTATTCCATCGGCTGCGTTGCGCTCGATCCGGGCAACCCGAATGTGGTATGGGTCGGTTCCGGCGAAAACAACAACCAGCGCTCCGTGTCTTACGGCGACGGCGTGTACAAAAGTGAAAACGGTGGCAAAACCTGGAAAAATATGGGGCTGAAAAATTCGGAACATATTGCCAATGTGGTCGTTGACCCTACCGATCCGAATATCGTGTACGTGGCGGCGTACGGTCCCGTCTGGAGCGACGGCGGCGACCGCGGGGTGTATAAAAGCACGGATGGCGGCGAAACCTGGACCAACGTAAAATCGGTCAGCGCGTACACCGGATGCAGTAACCTTATCATGGATCCCCGCAACCCGAAAGTGTTGTACGCAGCTTTCCACCAGCGCCAGCGCAAGGTGTATACCTATATCGGCGGCGGCCCAGAATCGGCCGTATTTAAAACCACCGACGGCGGCGCTACCTGGAAAAAACTCGATGGCTTGCCCGGCGGGGAAGTCGGGCGTATCGGCATCGATATTTCGCCGGTGAACCCCGATGTGCTGTATGCGGTCGTGGAAGCCAAAGAGACCGCCGCCGGCGTCTATCGCTCTGCCGACCGGGGGGGCAGTTGGGAAAAAATGGGCACGACCACCACCAGCGGCAACTATTACCAGGAAATGACCTGCGATCCCAAAGACGTCAACCGTATTTTTATAACCGATACGTACTACAAAGTGAGCGACGACGGTGGCAAAACGGTGCGCAACCTCGGAGAAACGAATAAACACATCGACAATCACTGCATCTGGATTGATCCGAACAACACGGATCACCTGATGGTCGGTTGCGACGGCGGCATCTACGAAACCTGGGATTTTGCCAAAACCTGGGAATTTAAAGCCAACCTGCCGGTAACGCAATTTTACAAAGTATCGACCGACAATGCATTTCCTTTTTACCACGTTCATGGAGGAACCCAGGACAACCTGAGCCTTGGCGGCCCCAGTCGCACGATCAGTATGAACGGAATTCCCAATTCCGACTGGTACGTGACCAGCGTAGGCGACGGCTTTGAAACGCAGGTGGATCAGGAAAATCCCGATCTGATTTATGCGCAGAGCCAGTACGGTGGATTGGTACGTTTCGACCGGAAAAGTGGGGAATATCTGTATATTCAGGCACAGGCTGGTGAAAATGATCCGCCACTGCGCTGGAACTGGGATGCACCCCTGCTGATTTCGCGATTTTCACAAAGCCGGCTTTACCACGGCGCCAACAGGGTGTTCCGCACCGACGACCGGGGTAATTCCTGGCGCACCATCAGCCCCGATCTGTCGCGCGGACTCGACCGCAATAAATGGGAAATCATGGGCAAAGTGTGGAGCGTGGACGCCATTGCCAAAAATGGCTCGACCGATATTTACGGCCAGACCACCAGCATCGCGGAAAGCAGCCTCGACGAAAACATCCTTTGGGTAGGTACCGACGATGGTCTGCTGTGGATTACCCGCAACGGTGGTCAGAACTGGGAGCAAATGGACAACCTGCCCGGCGTGCCGGAGCGATCTTACGTACACCAGGTAATAGCCTCCCAATTTGATAAAAACACGGCGTATGTATGTTTTAACCACCACCGCTACGGCGATTTTAAACCCTATTTGTTAAAAACGACGGACGGCGGAAAATCCTGGAAAATGCTGTCGGCTACGCTGCCCGAACGCGGCAGCGTGTATAGCATCGCCGAAGACCATGAAGACCGAAACCTGCTGTTTTGCGGAACCGAATTCGGCGTGTTCTTTTCACAGGATGGCGGCGACAACTGGGTGCAACTCAAAGCGGGCATCCCGACGATTGCGGTGCGCGACATCGACATTCAACGCCGCGAAAACGACCTGGTGCTGGGTACCTTCGGGCGCGGTTTTTACGTGCTCGATGATTACACGCCGCTGCGCAACCTGAAAAAAGAAAGTTTCGATCAGGAAGCCATTGTTTTTCCTGTAAAAGATGCCTGGATGTTTATTCAGAGCAAACCTTTGGGACTCCGCGACAAAGGCCACCTGGGCAGCAGTTACTACGCTGCCGCCAATCCGCCTGTCGGCGCCGTTTTTACCTATTATTTGAAAAATGACATCAAAACCCTGAAGGCGAAACGCCAGGAAGCGGAAAAAGCAAAATTTGACAAAAAAGAAGTAGTCAATTATCCTGAAATAGAAGATTTACGCAAAGAGGACGAGCAACCGGAACCCTATCTGTTGTTTACCATTAAAGATGCAGCGGGAAAAGTGGTGCGCCACCTGAAAGCGCCGGCTAAAAAAGGTTTGCAACGCATCGTCTGGGATATGCGCCACGCCACTTCCGCGCCGGCACTCGGACGTGTGAAACTTACCCCCGATCAGTTGTTCGGCGAAGAAGACAAGGGCTATTTAGCCATGCCCGGACAGTATTCGATAACGCTCAACAAGTTTGAAGACGGCGTATTGAGTCAACTGGCCGGGCCGGTGGCTTTTAACACCAAGTCTTTGAACAATGCCACCTTGCCGGCTACTGACCTGCTCGCTTACCAGGATTTTTGTGAAAAAGTGTCCAATCTGCGCCGGGTCGTAAGTGCCGTCAATATTATCCGCACTGAACAAAACAGCCGCTTAAGCGCCATTCAAACCGCATTGCTGGACATGCCTTCCGCACCGCAGGAACTGACCCAAAAGGTATATGACCTCGAACGCAAACTGAACGCCATAAGGCTTGAACTCAACGGAGACAACACACGCTCCCGACGGGAATTTGAAACCAATCCTTCCATTACCGGACGTATTAATTTCATCGAAGATGGTATGTGGAATACTACTTCCGCGCCGATTGAAACCTTCAAAACGGCCTATCAAACGGTGTCGAAAAAAATATCGCCTTTGATGGATGATTTAAAATCTGTTGAACGGGATATGCGCGCAGTAGAACAAAGCCTGGAGATCAACCGCGCACCGGCAACGCCGGGCCGCTGGCCGGAATGGAAAGGGGAGTGAGAAGAGATAAAAAGGAACACGGATTGAACGGATTAGACACGGATTT
>JAYSZC010000632.1:0-3605 GCA_043738235.1 Lewinellaceae bacterium
CCTCTTATTTCATGGCGTATTCATACAAATCCGCCTGCAGCGCTTCCATGTCGTACATATCAATTTTCCCCTCGTCCATATAGCGTTGCAGCCGGGTGAGGGCGGCTTTGTCGCGTTGCAGGGTGAGTAGCAGCAGTTCAGCGACTTTGGCCGTATCGGCCTCGTCCAATTCCTCAAACCAGGTGGTCACCTCCTCCATCAGAACCGGTTGTAAAGGCATAATTATATCGTAAGCAACGGGCGGCGGCTCCCTGCCTTCCACGGCAACCGGATTGGCGGCCTGGTGGAGTTTGTTGATTTCTTCAATGGCCATGCGCAGCGAGGCGGGTGGCGCTTCGTGGAGGTTGCGCACCTGCACGGGAAAGAAAAACAGGAATTCCGGGTCTTCGTCCGTCGCTTCGATGGGTCGGAACGTATCCATTAACCAGTAGAGATAATCCGTGAGCAGTGGCTCCCAGTCAGCGGCATTGATCCGAAAAATGAAGGTGACGAATCGTTTGCCTGCGCCCGCATGTTTGGCACAGGCGCGCAGGAAATCATCGACCGGTCCGATGTGTTCCTGAAAACTGAAACGTTTCTGGAAGTATTTGGCTGTCAGGCGTTTACTTTCTGCCAGCCCCATCGGATCGAAAGGCAGTTCTTCGATCAGCAGCCGCTCCGATTGCGGTTTGCGGCGCACCAGAATGGCCTGCTGCTCTTCCTCATCGTATTTTTCAAGTATTTCCAGAATAACGCGCTCCGCAAAACTTTCCGGGCGTTGCATCGGGCAGGCATTGATAAAAAAGAACTGGCCCCCCTGATGCTGGTTATGTCGCCTACGATAAGTGCTGCGGAAAAGCCGGTTTTCATGGATGCGGTCGCAATTGACCAAATGCACATGGCTGACTTTGCGCCAGTCGATCCGAAGTTTGGTAAATAATGGTGTTAAAAATTGCCCGGAAGCCACCTGAAAACCCATTTTTTGGGCCAGTTCAGGGTTGGATGCAGGTTGAGCCAGGTCTGCCTCGGTCAGTTGATTCACCATTTCCAACAGGGCGCTACACACCTGATTGAACACCGTGTTGCGCTCACCGATCAGAACCAGGCCCTTGCGAAAGTCGCTGTCGGCCTGGTGGTAGCGGCCCGATTGCAGCACAATATCATTCACCCGCGGCGATGGGCCGAGTCGCTGGCGCAGTAATACCAATGCTTCACCGAGGTCGGCAGCCAGCGCAGCACGGAGTTCTTGTTGGACTTTATCTATTGATTGCACTGATTTTTTTCAGGGAAATTTTCGGGTAAAGATACCGGTTTTTTACAGATTCCGGCTTAAGTAAAAGGGCAAAATTAGCTAATACTAAATCTTCTGTAACTCATTGATTTACATTGCTTTTTGCCTTTTGCCATTTTGCCATTTTACTTACAACTTCATCCCCGCCGACACCTGCACAAACGGCTGCCGGCTCCCCAGGTCGATGCCCGCGCGAAGTCCCAGGTGCGGCCCGATCCGCACCGAACCGATCGTCATATCCAAAAAGGCTGTGTAGCGAAACCGGGTATTGCGGTAGCTGCCGCTGCTTTTCAGGATTTCCGTTTGGGTGACGTCCCGGGTAAGCTCGAATCCGGTCGGCCCGTCCGTAAATCCCCAGTCGATGGTTGTTCGGTAGGCCTCCGTTTGGGTGCTGCCGTTTTCCAGCTCCATTCGGATGGAACCGCCCAGCCCCACGCCGAATACGCGGCTGATGTCTTTGCGCAACAGCAGCGGCATTTCAAACAGGAGCCTGTTCCGGCTGCCGCGCAGCAGGGTATCGGCCAGCACCGAATCCCGCAAAGCGATGCCGTTGTTTTGCGCTGTCATCATTAAAGTGGAATGCGTCACTTCCGGTAAATCTTCTTTTCCGGATATGCCCGTCAGCAACTCGATTTGCGGGTAGATGCGCCAGGATTTATACGGTGAAAGGCTGGCGCCCATCAAAAAATAGCCCTGACGCAGCGAATCCGGGTGAAAACCGTAGCCGATTTTCAGTCCCGGCGATAGGCCCATTTTAAAACGGGTGCGGGAATAATTGGTATAAATCGGCGGATTTTTATCAAAAACAATCTCCGCGCGGCTACTGAACGGGCGTTTGGGCATGTCGCGTTCCGGTTCGATGCGGTATTTGATAAAACCCTTGGTGCTATCGTACTCCGTTACTCCTTTTTGGCTGCTGCCGGGCAGGTAAATATTCCGAAACGTGAACACGAGGTTGTTGTCTACAAAAGAGGTATCCAGGCAACTTCTGGTGTCCGGCGTTTTTGGGCAAATGGGGCATTTCGGGTACCAGTCCAGCGGGCGCATTTTACCGAGGTTCAGGCCTTTGGGAATTTTCACTTCCACTTTCACCGTACTCGCCGGCCCTTCGCCGTTGTTTTGAAAGCGGACTTTGTAGTCTAAGTGTTTGTCTTTTACAATGCGGTAGTTCACCCGGTTGTCCGAAACGGCAATGGCGTTGGGGTCGTGCGAACTCACAATTTCAATTTCCAGCACATACCGCTCGGGAGCGATCATGGGGTCGAAAGGCGCAAAAACGGCCTCTATGTGGATAAAAGCGCTCGTGTCTTTCAGCATCTTTTCCGTGCCCGAAAGTCCCACAAACAGGTTGCGTTTTTCGCCGGGTTGGAGATCCGTAAAACGCCAGCCGCGTTCATCCCGGTAAGTACCCCGTGCATTGGCAAGCATCTCATTAATAATCGTGGACGTGGGTACATCCGGCGCATAGCCGGCGCTTGCGCCGACGGAAGAAATGGATGACTGCGATAGCTGAACCCAATCAAAAACAGGTTCCGCAGGCGGCGCCAAAGAGTACAGGGGATCCGCCTTTTCACCAAAATGTGTTCTGGCGGTGTCGTACCGGAAATGGCTGTCGGAGAATTTTTTTTCATTAAAAAACAGGAACAACTGCCCGTCAGTCGTCAATCTGCCGAGATTGCGGTAACTCATAATCAGTGCCAGCTCTTCTCCGGCCCGGGGCAAACGATTGGTTTTCAAGCGAATAACCGCCCTTGAACTATCGAACACATTTGGCATTTCACGGAGCGGAACATCTTTGGACGCCGGGACGGAAGCAAAAATGCCTTTGCCGTTTTTATCGGGCAATTTGCCGTCATCGTAATGGGCGGTGGCGCTGAACAGGGCGTAATAATCGCCTTGTTGTGCGTACCGGTGCAAAGGACTTTCTTCAAAGGAAAAACTGCCGTCGCCAAACTCCCAATAGCATTTCCAATGCGCCTGCGGAGCGCCCGCTTTTTGTTGCAATGGCGGCAATTGCGGCACAAAACGGTAGCCGTCGCCTTCGGATACCGCCCGAAAATCGCTGACTCGAACCGGCTGCGTATTTTCCTGGGCAAAAAGCAGCGCGCTGCCTAATATCTGAATCCCGAAAAACAATACTAATATCTTTCTCATAAAAAAAACAAGTTGATTTTCAATTGATTAGAGTAGTTACAAATATACAACGAAAACAAAAGGCAAGGACAAAGGGGCAGGGCAAACGCATCACAATTATTGATCCCTAAACATGGGTCATCCCGAATTTTACAGAGATTCTATTGGCCATAGTTTTTACTTTTTACATGGTATACCGAGC
>JAYSZC010000633.1:0-3604 GCA_043738235.1 Lewinellaceae bacterium
ACTCACTACTCACTACTCACTACTCACTACTCACTACTCACGGCTCACGACTCACGATTATAAAATGGCCGACCAATTTCAATTTTATAAACAGCTGGATTCAGCCGACTGCGGGGCTACCTGCCTGCGTATGGTGGCGCGACACCATGGGCGGCATTACTCGTTGGAATTCCTCCGGCAATTGTCGTACCTCGACCGGGAAGGTGTGTCGCTGATGGGTATTTCAGATGCGGCTGAAAAAATCGGACTGCGCACGCTGGGTGTAAAAACCGGCTTTAAACGGCTCTCGGAAGATATTCCCCTGCCTTGCGTGGCGCACTGGCAGCAGGATCATTTTGTGGTGGTGTATAAAATTGCACAGGGAAAAGTATTTGTAGCCGACCCCAAAATCGGCAAAATCGAACTGGATGAACAGGAATTCCTGAACGGATGGATCAGCGATGTCGTCAATACGGAAGCACAGGGTATTTTGCTTTTACTGGAGCCGACGCCCGATTTTTATGAGCGCGAGGGAGATACGACCGACCGTTCCGGTTTGCGCTTTTTATGGCCCTACCTCTGGCAGCACCAACGACTGATCTGGCAGTTAAGCATCGGCCTGCTGTTGGGCAGTATGATCCAACTGGCGTTTCCTTTTCTGATGCAGGCCCTGGTTGATAAAGGCGTGCAACTCAACGACCTCAGTTTTGTCTACCTGATTTTGCTGGCACAGGGCATGCTTTTTCTCAGCCAGGTGTCTGTGGAATTTATCCGGGGCTGGATACTGTTGCACATCGGTACGCGGGTGAATATCAACCTGGTATCCGATTTTTTGATCAAACTGATGCGTCTGCCTATGTCGTTTTTCGACTCGAAAATGACCGGCGATTTACTTCAACGCATTTATGACAATGAGCGGGTGGAGCGTTTTCTGACCTCTTCCTCGCTCATTACCCTTTTTTCGGTAGTCAATTTGTTCCTGTTCGGCTTTGTACTGGCCTATTATAATCCCTTGATTTTCCTGGTATTCTTTATCGGAGCCGCTGCGTATTTTGGCTGGATAGCGCTTTTTCTGCAACGCCGCCGCTCGCTCGATTACCGGCGTTTCGAACAAATGGCTGAAAACCAGAATTCTCTGATCCAGTTGGTGAATGGTATGCAGGAAATCAAATTGCACAATGCCGAGCGTCAGAAACGCTGGGCCTGGGAGCGCATTCAGGCGCGCCTTTTCAGGGTGAATGTGCAATACCTGGCAACCGACCAGATGCAACGGGCCGGCGCTGCATTTATCAATGAAGGGAAAAACATCCTGATCTCCGTGCTGGCTGCGCAGGCGGTTATTCAGGGAGAAATGACGCTCGGCATGATGCTGGCGGTACAATACATCATCGGCCACATGAATGCTCCGCTGGAAGCATTGGTTCAGTTTATTTTACACGCGCAGGAGGCCAAAATTAGCCTCGAACGGATGAACGAAATCCACCAGCGCCCCGATGAAGACGTCAATGATGAAACAAAAGTGACGGTCTTGCCATCCAATGGAGACCTGAGTTTGCAAAATGTCTCCTTTCGGTACGGCGGGCCCCACAATCCCTGGGTACTGAAAAACCTCAACCTTGTTTTAAGGGAAGGCAAAACCACTGCCATTGTCGGCACCTCCGGGAGCGGCAAAACAACGCTGCTGAAACTATTGCTCAATTTTTACCCGCCCACAGAAGGTATTGTCCGAATCGGAGACCTGAATCTCGCCAATGTCCACCACAAACTTTGGCGCAGTCAATGTGGCGTGGTGATGCAAGACGGTTTTGTTTTTTCCGATACCATCGCCCGCAATATCGCTTTGGGAGAAGAACATATTGACCGCCGTCAATTGCTGTATGCCGCAAAAGTGGCTAATATTCAATCATTTATCGAGTCACTGCCCTTAGGTTACAACACAAAAATCGGCCAGGACGGCAACGGACTCAGCCAGGGACAAAAACAACGCTTACTGATTGCCCGGGCGATTTACAAAAACCCGCAGTATATCTTTTTTGACGAAGCCACCAACGCCCTCGATGCGCACAACGAACGGGTTATTATGCACAACCTGGAGCTGGCTTTCCGTAATAAATCGGTCGTTATTGTCGCGCACCGGCTCAGTACTGTGCGCAATGCCGACCATATTATTGTGCTGGAAAAAGGTGAAATCGTCGAGCAGGGTACGCATACCGAACTGACCAACCAAAAAGGTGTTTATTACAGACTGGTCAGGGAGCAACTGGAACTAGGAAACTAAAAAATATGGCAGATAGCGAATACGTCGAACTTCGCTCCGAAGATGTACAGGAGATTTTAGGAACCCCGCCCGGCTGGCTGGTGCGTTGGGGCACTACCATTGTATTCCTCGGTTTCGGGATGATGCTGGCGGCGGCCTGGCTGGTGCGTTACCCGGATGTGGTAGAGGCTAAAGTGGTCGTCACCACCGCTACCCCGCCTTTGGATATCATTGCCCGCACGGATGGACGTATTGCCCGTTTGCTGGTCACCGATACCGCCCGGGTCAAGGCCAATCAACTGCTGGCTGTCATGCAAAGCACCGCCAATTACCGCGATGTACTCCTGCTCGATTCCTGCCTCGGCGCCTGGCAACAACTGAAAACGGAAGATTTCAGGAACGTGCAACAACCCGACAGCCTGACTCTGGGCGAGCTACAGGGCGATTATGCCGATTTCGTCCGGATTCTGAGTGATTTCAAGTTCGGAAGAGACAACAGAAGCGCTTCGGTACAATCCAATATCAATTCAATTAACCAGCAAATCAGTCAGTTACAACAAAGTATTGCATTTGAACAAAAAGCGCTGAAACGCACCAACGAGCAGTTGAAAACCGCAGAAGAAATGTACCTGAAACAAAAAGACCTCTTTGAACAGGGCATTACTTCCCGTGTGGATTTTGAAAAAGAACGCACCAAATTAGCCGATCTGGAACGCCAGCGCGACCAGTACGAAGAGAATATTTTACAACGGCGACGCGAAATCATCAGCTTACAAAACAATATCAGCAGCGCTTCTTTCGGTCAGCAGGAAACCACTTCTTCGGCTTCCAGCAGGTTATCAGGCAGCCTGAATACCCTCCGCAGTAATGTGAGTAAATGGAAACAAACCTACCTGCTCCTGACACCGATGGAAGGGAAAATATCACTCAATGGAATTACCGCACAGCAGTATGTCCGGCAAGGCGACCAGGTGATGACGGTAGTGCCGCTGCAAAACGACAAAATTATCGGACGGGTGTCGCTGCCCATCGCCGGCAGCGGGAAAGTCAAAGAAAAACAAAAGGTGATCTTGAAATTGGACAACTATCCCTACCACGAATTTGGTACCATCAGCGGACTCATTGTTTCCAAATCATTGGTGCCGAAAGACAACCAATACTCCATTCTTGTTGCCCTGCCGGTGAACAAAAACAATACCTTGCGCACCAGCTATGGCCGGGAAATTCAGTTTGAGCAACAACTGCAAGGCAAGGCGGAAATCATCACTGACGACAAGGGCTTTTTGCAGCGCATCAGCGAGCAGATTTTTGCGAGTGTGCGGCGATGAAATTTGCGTTTATCGGTAGCACGGCCTTCAGGCCGTCGGG
>JAYSZC010000634.1:0-1482 GCA_043738235.1 Lewinellaceae bacterium
CAGTTATCAGTTATCGGTTATTAGTTATCAGGGTTTTTCAGGCTGGAATGGGTAGATAAGGGTTTGTTTCTTCTCCTTCATTGTGTTGTTATCCGTTGACAGTTATCAGTTATCTGGTTCGGAATGGGGAAATAAAAACAAGTATTTTAACCCATTCCAGCCTGAAAAACCCTGATAACTAATAACCGATAACTGATAACTGATAAACTCTTATCCATGAAACACCTGATTTTCAATCACTTCATCATAGCGTCGTTGCTGCTGGCGGTCGTCCCGGCCGCCGCGCAACCGCTGAGTGCAACGGATGCTGTTGCCATGTTAAACGAGCTTCCTGCTCCTCCGACCACACTGGAGGAAGCATTTCAACAAGCCTATCCGAACAATACAAGCCGCCCCGATGCCAAACCGCATTACAAGCGCTGGTTTGACAAGATCGAAAAAACCGGTCTGGAAAACCGGCAACTCCAGATGCAGTTCTACCAGAAAAATCCGACGGACTTGCGCCCTGTTGCACAACCGGTTTCCCAGGTAACGCCGCAACAGCAAAACTCCATGAATGCCGCCACTTCCGAACTGGCGCAAAAAATGTTGACGGATCCGGCTTTTGCTCAAAAATTTTCAAAAATGAGCGAACAGGAGCAACACGCCTACATAGCCGGATTGCTGGCAGAAAAAGGCCTGAAACCTGTCAACGGAACCCCCAATGTCAATACCGCGCCTGTGCCTGGAACCGATGTGGAATGGGCCACACTCTGCACGGAATACATGCAGACAGCCACCGACATCAGCCGCTGGGAAAAACAAACTGCCCTGCAGCAACAATATGAAAACAAACACCAGGAAGTGCGCGACTGGGCGGAAGCCGCCATCAAAAAGTTGCCGATGTATTCTTTTGGCGAGTACGGCCACGACCACGACCCGGAGCAGCTGAAATCTGTTCAGAAAGAAGCGCTTTCCAGACACCGCGACGTAGCCGCCGCCATGTGGCTCGAACTCCGGCTGATGTTGCAGGCATTTCGCCAGGAGGCAGCACAACGCGTCACGCCGCTGAATGATGCGCTGAAACAGGTCGGCTTTGGCGCCCGTTACGATTTTGGCATCCATTACACCACTGTTTTGGGCGCCCAGTCTATGATGATCCAGGAAGCCCATGCGCTGCTGAGCAATGAAATTACCATGATCGAGGAAGTTGCGCGCTGGGAGTACGAGTGGCGGAATTTTAAGTAATGTAAGTTGTGACCCATGGCAGGTCTCCTCCTCCTCCTTTTTAACCCACGCCCCTCGCCGTAGCAGGTCAACTATAACATGCCAATTGTTACTCATTTTGCAGACGCGTAAGTTGAGTAAATTATTTGCTCCTTTATCGGTCCATCTTTGTCCTGACAATTTCAATCTTCGTTGTACTACCGTTCTGTGAGCCGCTTCAATAGCGCCCGATCCAATCATCAGCCCTTTGTTTCTGTAGGCTTTGTAATCCATTCG
>JAYSZC010000635.1:0-3602 GCA_043738235.1 Lewinellaceae bacterium
GCTTACACGAGCGATGACGGCTCGGCCACTACCGCCGACAATGACTACGTCAACAACGATGGCGCCCTTACTTTTGCCGGCACTGCGGGAGAATTCCAAACCATTACGGTGTTGGTGAACGGCGACACTAAAGTGGAACTAAACGAAACCTTTACGGTGACCCTGGGCACAATTAGTGCCACAAGTGCCGTACAAGCCGCAGCGATTACCAAACTCGGCTCCCCGCAAACGGGTACGATCACAAACGACGACGCGGCTATAGTGGCCATCGCCGGTAACGTCAGCCAGGCGGAAAACCTTACGCCACAGGTGTTTACGGTGACCCTGAGCAATCCGGTCGACGTGGCGGTGACGGTCCAGTTCTCCACTTCCAATGGTACGGCCACGACGGCGGACAATGATTACAATAGTATCGCCGGCCAGACGGTCACCTTCGCGGCCAACACGACGACCGCTCAAACGGTCAACGTGACCATTAATAACGACAATAAAGTAGAAGCGAACGAAGTGTACAACGTCGCCCTCGGGATGCTGAGCGCTTCCGGCCGCAATGTAAGTTTGGGAACCAGTAACGGCACCGGTACGATCGTGAACGACGATGCGGCGACGGTGACCCTCACCCCGGCGGCCATTTTGATGCAAAATGAAGGCAACACGGGCACTACGCCCTTCGTGTTCACCGCCACGCTGAACAACCCTGTGCAAGGCGGCTTCACACTGCCTTACACCACCAGCGACGGTTTGGCTACCACGGCTAATAATGACTACCAGGACAACGACGGTACACTGACATTTACCGGCACGATGGGCGAAGCATTTAACATCACGGTGCTTGTCAATGGCGACCTTTTCGTGGAAGCGAACGAAGGGTTCATCGTGGCCTTAGGCGCTATTACAGGCGCCCCGGCCGGTGTGACTGTGGTCGGATCGCCCCAAAGCGGCCTCATTGTCAACGACGAGATCGATTTCGGCGATGCGCCGGATAGCTACGGTACCCTGCTGCCCGGCGGCGCGCGCCACGGAACCTCCCTGATTGTCCGACTCGGCGCGGCGACTGACGGCGACCTCGACGGTCAGCCCGGCATCCTTGCCAACGGTGATGATACCGACGCCGAGGGCGACGACGATGACGGGGTAATTCTTCCGGGCGTTCTGGTACTCAATACCACAGCCGATATTACCGTCAACGCCTCGATCAACGGCTTCGTGAATGCCTGGGTGGACTTCAACCTCAACGGCAATTTCAACGACGCCGGCGATTTGGTACTCAACCAGACAGCAGTTGTAGCCGGTAATAACAGTTTGTCCTTCGCCGTGCCAAACACCGCCATTCCGGGTAACAGCTACGCGCGTTTCCGCTTTACCCAGGGGGCCGTGCCGGCTGTGCCGACCGGCCTGCAAACCACCGGCGAAGTGGAAGATTATGCGATTGAAATCGTCAACACCCAATTCAGCATCAATGATCCCAGTGTCATTGAAGGCAATATGGGAACTGCCAATCTGGTCTTCACCATTTCCCGCACCGTGAATGCCAATAATAGTTCCGTGGACTATGCCATTACGGGGGGCACGGCTCAATCCGGTTCCGACTACCAGGTATTTGCTTCGGGCACCGCCACTTTCCTGGCAGGCGGCCCTTTGACTCAAACCGTTACCGTACTGGTCAATGGAGACAATACCGTAGAATTAGACGAAACCGTACTGATGACCCTTTCCAACCCTGTTAGTGGCAGCATATTGGACGGCAGCGGAACGGGTACGATCTTCAACGACGATGCCGCAGTGATCACCGTCACTAGCCCGAGTATTGTGGAAGGCGATGCCGGTAGCGCGAACCTGGTATTTACCATCAACATGAGCAATCCTTCGGATGCCAATGTGGATTTGAATTATACGACAGTAGACGGCACGGCAACAACTGCGAACAGTGATTACACCCTTACTGCCGGCAGCCACACCTTTACACCCGGCCAAACCAGCAAAACGGTATCGGTTCCGGTGAATGGTGATTGCGCAATCGAGCCGAACGAAAGCTTCCTGTTGCGCCTGAGCGCTCTGGTCAACAACGGCCGCAACGTCACCCTGAGTGGTGGTGGCGCGACGTTGGACGGCACGGGTACGATCACGAATGACGATGCATTGCCTGTTATCACTTGTCCGGGTAATATTTCGATGAATGCTGCGCAAGGTGTGTGCAATGCTACGGTTACGGTTACATTACCTACGACCGGCAGCCTGTGCGGCGCTTCCACGCTGGAATTCCGCTATCGTCCGGTAAATGCCATGAATGTTCCGACAGGAGCTTACACGGCGTTTATACCGTCAGCCTCTAACAGCGTGAATTTCCAGGTAGGCCGTTATGAAGTCGAATGGCGCGTGACGGATGGTTCGGGTAGTTCCTCCTGCTCGTTCTTCCTGGAGGTAGTCGACAATCAGCCGCCGGTTGCCAATTGTGTTCCTTTGTTTACCCTGAACCTGAACGGCGCAGGTATCGGAACACTAATACCTGCCAATCTGAACAACGGCAGTACGGATAACTGCGCTATCACAACGCAGGTGGTTACGCCGGTAAATCTTACCTGCGCCAATGTAGGCCCGGTTGTGGGTACGCTCACTGTCGGCGATGCTGCCGGTCTTACGGCTTCCTGCAACAGCCAGGTGGATGTCATTGCTTCGGCATTTTGTACGCCACCAGCTATCAGTAACTCCGGAGGGCCGAACGTGGTTGATCCCTGTACCTGCCTTGGCAACGGACGTTTTTCGGAAGAAATAGTCATCGGCCCTGCTAACCCGGGCCAGATGTGGCGCGTACAAAATACCACGCTCATCAATCCGAATACGAACCTGCCTTACCCGCCGAACACTTTGTTTACCGAGGTGCCTGTGGGCGGCAATCAAAGTATTTATGTGTTGCAGGGCATCCACCTGGACGGCGTGGGGTATACGCTCACAGCCACCAGCAATTATTACCCTGCTCCACTTTCCATCAGCAATACCTGCTTCTATCCTGATCCGGTTATCACCGGCCCGGAAGGTACATTCTGTGTGAATTCTGCGGATGCGACCTTCACCGGTACGGCAGGCCCCGGCATCGACGGTACCGGCCAGTTCTTCCTGAACGGTTTGCCCGTTCCGACGGTAGAAACACCGGTGAATAGCAACAATTGGGTGACTACCCTCGACTTTGGCGCATTGGGCGTTGGAAACTATACCCTGGTTTTCCAGTTTGATGCAGGCAATCCTGCGGGATTATTGCCTCCGCCAAATGTTGGATGTATCGCCTCCGTAAGCAGATTTATTGCTGTGGTGGCTACCCCTTCCAACCTGGTTTGTAATGACCTGGTTACGATTTCCCTGGATGAAAGTTGTAGTTTGGTTTTAAGCCCCGACGACATTCTGGAAGGCACATACTTCTGCTACGATGACTATTTGGTTGAACTGGATCGTACGCTTCCCTTGGGCAACGGTCCCTGGACTGCCGGCATTCTCGGCCCTAATGATGTACATAAAACGTACGCGGTGCGTGTAACGCACCTGGTTTCGGGCAACACCTGCTGGGGCAATATCTCGATTGAAGATAAGCTGCCACCTGTGATTACGTG
>JAYSZC010000636.1:0-9448 GCA_043738235.1 Lewinellaceae bacterium
CGAAATGGGTTACCTGTCCGATCAGGTGGCGATGAACGAAAGTTCCAAATGCCGGAAAAAACTAAAACAACTGATTCAAAACAACGATGAACTAGAAGATTATTTCCATAGATAAGAAGGATATTGGGATATTGAGATATTGAGATATTGAGATATTGCTTTCAATTTGTTGATTATCAATAAAATATCCCAATATCCCAATATCCCAGTTATAGCTACACCATGTCTGACAAAACAAACGAATGGTTGGAACGCGAAGCCCGCGAAGCGCTGGTAGCTGCTGACCTGAGCGCCAAAATGAAGCAATGGCGTCAGGAAACGCCACCCCGGCGCCGGGGCGGCAGACCGGTGCTGTTTGTACTGCTCCTGCTGCTCTTCCTCGGGGCGGCGGCATGGTGGTTTTGGCCGGATGCAGCCGTAGAAATGCCGCCGCTCCGCTTCCCTTCAGAACAACAAACCCCTGTTCAAAAGCAACCGGCGCCTGCATTGCCGGAACAGCGACAACAGGAACCTGTTGTACTGAAGCCTGCCGGCAACCGGTATGTTGCCCTGGCACAAACACATTACCAAAGTCCCGACTTTGCCGCCGATATCCGGGGCGATGCGCCCGCCGGCCAGGATATGCTCGATGATGCACGCCAGGCACTCGCCGCAAAACAACCCGCAGCGGCCCTTGCAGCGCTCCAAACCGTTCCCGCCGCTTATCAGACGGATGCTGACTACCTTCGGGGACACGCTCTTTTTGCGCAAAAAAAATACCCACAAGCAGCAGCGGTTTTTGGGCGCCTGACAGGTAGTGTCCGGTACGGAGAAGCGGCGGAATGGTATGAAACGCTGGCCTTATTACCAGGTTTTGACCGAAACAAATCGCTGATTATGAACCGTTTGGAAAAAATATCGGGCGATGACGAACATATTTTTCAACGGGAAGCAAAGCGACTGGCAGAGCAATTGAAAATATAATTTATGCAAATCGAAAGTTGAATCTTATATTTGCATAAACCTTCAATCTATTGAATATACTTCTTTCTAATACCGATAAATATGGTAATAAAAAAAGTATACATAATAAAAAACGGGATAATAAACTCCTTTAATTGTAAAGGAAGCATACACGCTATAATCAATAATTGAAAGCCCAAACCGTACACAGAAATCATGGTCATAAACCATTTGGGGAATACTTGTACGTTGGATGCATTTTTATCCAGCCAGTAAATAGTTTTATCAAAAACGGTATAGGTCATTTTATAAATCCGGAATATGGCATTTACTTTTTTTTGGGTTTCTCCGGCCAATGCTTTGGGAGGCGTATCTTCAAATATTTTGCTGGTTGCATCGCCGCCGACGGAGTTGTTTCTTAAAATAACATAATAGAAATTGTATAAAGTGCCCTGAAGTTGAATAGCTAAAAATGCAAGAAAAGTTAACCAGATAGAACTTTCAGTGATATACCACACAGACATTAAAAACAGAAAGTTCAGAATCAGATCAAAGACGCTGTCCAGATACCTTCCAAAATAGGATGGCGTATTTTTAATACGAGACAATTCTCCGTCCGCCGCATCCAGAATTGATTTGAGAATAATAAAGAAACCGGCAGTTAAAAAGTGTTCATGCAGAATACAATAGACCGCTATTAAACCCGCAACGCCGAATAGCAGGGTAACATGAACCGGTGTGAAACGCGTGTTTTTTAATTGGAACGCGAAACGTTTACCTAGAGGCCGTCCATAATCGGATAAGTCAAGAAATTTATATGGAGGAGCGAGTTTGGACATAGTTGGGAAATACAATTACGTGTGATTATGCATACTTTTAGGGGCATTGACATAAGAAAAACACGTCAGTCCTGTATTGCAACCCCAGGTTAGTAGCTCTTGCTGTCTGTCCACCAAGTAAAATTGTCCGAAATTATTATTTCGTTCTTCTGAAAATGAAGGGTAGTCTTCATTGGTATTGTTCTGAATTGCAAATTATACTTGTCGGCGAGTTGTCTGATTTCAGTTGTGTCGTCATATGTTAGCATAAATTTACCTTTAAGTTTTGAGGTCAATTCAAAGAGTCTTTCGTGGTCAATATTGAAATGTGTGTATAGTCTTTTGCCTGCAATGGTGTAAGGAGGGTCAATAAAGAAATATGCCAGTTCATTATTTATGTTTTGTTCTAAAACTTCAAAAGCATCACCGGCCACAAAAGTTATCTTGTCTTTAATATAGTTAATGGCAAGTATTCTGTCGCGCAAAGTTTTTGGATACCAACGCGATGCAATTCCCTTTCCATTCTCTCCATTTTTAATCATTCCCGAGCCTTTAGCAAGAATACCACCATGAAAAACCCTGTTCTTCAAAATTGTACAAAAAGCGATGTCCTGTAAGTCTTTATTTGGGTTCTCCAGTTCAGATTTTACATTGGTGTGTGTCAGTTCGTAAGAAAATATTTTCTCGGCAAGCCAATGGGTTTTACCGTTCAATATAACCTCCCATACTGCTGCAATTTCCTCATCAATCTCCACCATTGTAATTTGTTCCGCCAGTTTTTCAAATGCTGCCGTCAGGCTCACAATGCCGCCGCCTGCAAAAGGTTCAATTAGTTTTTTGACAATTTTATTTTCCTGTTTCAACCATTTCCTAACAGTTGGAATAAGCCAGGTCTTACCGCCCGGATACCGGAATGGGCTGCGTTGGGGTACTGACGCAACGTTAATCAGTTGATTGTCAATTTGTTCGTCAATATCGAACATAGTCATTTGATTTTTCATTCTACAACTATGTTTTCAAGGTTTTCAATATCAGAAACCCCAGATCTTTTTGCATCAAGTTTTTTCTGTAATGTTTCTGTGAATTGGTTGATAGAACCAGCTTCAAATCGGGCAATCTGTTCTAAAGCACTTGCAAATTTTGTGTAAACTACTCTTTGCAGTTTAAGCGACAACACATTAGTTTTATTATCTGGCACAAGGTCATAAAGAAAAAACGCAAAGTCAGATTGAGTTTTGTCAAATTCCGGGAGCGTAGGTAGTGTATTGTAAAAGCTCGTTTGTAGCGCTACTACCTGTTTCTTATTCCATTGGTTTAAGATTGAGCCTTTTGCAATGATTTGCGGGATCAGTCTTTTTCTTGATGAAGAAAGGTAATCAGGTTTTGGATATTTGAAAGCCTGTGTCCAGCCAAATTCAAGTGTTGGATTTTCTAAATATGCAGTAAATGGCCCTGTCAGGTTTCCTGAAATATAAACTGCCTGGACTTCCAGCGAACCAAAGTCAACAAGGCGGCCCTTGTCGTCATAAGAGACTAAAACGTAGTCAATATTACCTGCAGATTTTCCATGTTTGTCTTTCAGTCTTACTTCTCCAACATGGGTCCATGTTGCTTTGCCTTCAAAAATGAAGTTGGCAGCATCGCTGATAATTATCCAATCTTCCCGAAACCTTATTGGACAAATTATGACTTGTTTGCCTTTATGGTTTAAACTACAAACGCCTAACGGAAACTCAATACTGTTTTTTGTACAGTTTGAAACGATGTTGTTGTAAGGGCATAACTTATTGCTCCGGTAGCGTTTTGATCTATCGCTTTCATTGTCAATTGGGAAACCAAAAACTTCGCCTAAGGGCTGTATATCTTTCTTGTCCAAACTCATGCGTTTAAAATAGGTGAATTTTTGCCCTTCTATGGGTCTGTCAGGGAGGGTAGGTTGAAAGTCGCTAGCAAGTGCATTGCGGAGATGAAGAACAAAAGTAGTGCAAAGGCGCGAATCGGGCAAGCAAGTTTAATGTGGTTGGCATGATCTGCAAGATGTTTTTTTAATACATTGCATGGTGTTTTCATCAAAAACGGATCATGTTGCCAACTTTTCAAAGAAACGCTGCCCTGCACGTTGTATGGGCATTGTGCCTGTGGGTCGCTACGGCATCTGCGCAAGTCGCCATACCGGTTACCAGCCTTCCTTTTGAAAAGACCAGGGTCGATGTTGCGCCGGAATTGCTGGTTTTTATAAACAAAATCGATGAACTGACGTACTTGCAGGTTTGGGATTCCTTGCGGCAGTCGGCATTCCAAACCTTGCCTGATTTTGAGCATCCGGGTGTTTTTGAAATTGGACAATACCAATACTGGATTGCATTTGTGCTGGAAAACCGGTCTGCAGACTCGATAGATTTGGTGATTACCAGTATTTGGCTGGATACCCTTTGGATCAAAAGAAATAATGGTTTGTTTCAGCAAATACTTTTTCCCGGATGGTTCCCCCAACCCGATCCATTGGGTTTGCTGCCTTACGACCTCATGGATAGAACAACGTTTCGACTTTATCCGGGCAGCAGAGATACATTGTTGTTGACCGGTCGTTTGTTAACACGAATTGACCCAGTGCCGCGATTGAGTCATTTGGATGCTTACGAACCACACCGGGTACAATCAGTTGCTAAAATCAATTATCTCCTGATGTGGAGCATAGGCGCCACGCTGTCAGTTTTGTTTTTCGCCTTTGCGCAATATTTTCAGCATCGCGACCTCGCTTTTCTATGGTATGGGTTTTATTTGTTGGCACTCATGCTTAATGGCTGGCAAAGTTTTGAAGACAGAAACCCTGATTTCTATTTCTCTTACTACTTGTTGCCTGCTTTTTGGACAAAAATGTTGCTCATGGCGAGTTGTTTTGTCGCGTACAGTTATTTCATTTTCTATTTTTTGCCCACCCGAACGGCCGCACACCGAAAGATTCAACGGATTGTCATTTCGATCAGTACAACTGTGGTGTTCCTGGAAATGCTACTGCTTTTAAATGATTTTTTGGGGGCTAGCACGCTTTTATATTTGGGTTACCGGATCGTTATTCTACTCTTTTCTTTTGGCGCATTGGTATTTCTTTGGCGGCAACGCACCCGTTTGACCGACTTTATTTTTATGGGCACAGCCTGTCTGATGCTTTGCGAGTTTTACGGGTTATTCTTACCGAGAACTCCTGCTTTTATAGCTTCCTGCACAGGTATCGGACTGGAAATGTTGTTTTTCTCCTTAGGTCTTGCATATCGTTCCCGTTTGTTCCGCGAAGCGCACAACCGCTTGCAAATCAGGCATATCCGGCAACTCGAAGAAAACGAACGCCTGCGTGAAATTGAACGCAGGGAGGAAGTGGAAGCGTTTAAAAACCGCTTTTACGCCAATATCACCCACGAATTCCGCACGCCACTCACAGTCATGCTTGGCATGGCTGAGTCGCTGCGTAAAAACGACAATCCCGATGCCCGGGAGGCGGGTAAACTGGTGGAGCGAAACGGACACAATCTCCTGCGGCTCGTGAATCAATTGCTCGACCTGAGCAAAATCGAGTCCGGTGCATTGCACTTACACCCCGTCCATGCCGATGTGATGCGGTTTGTAAAAGTGACTGTAGAGTCATTTGAGTCCCTCGCAGCTACCAAAAAACAACATCTCCGGGTACAAACTGAACCAGCCGAATTTTTTATGGATTTTGACCCCGACCGCTTGCAACAGGTGTTGTCCAACCTGATCGGAAATGCGTTGAAATTTACCCCGGAAGCAGGTGAAATATCAGTCACCTGTTCGGTCAGTCTCCGTCCCCTGAAATCTCCAACGTCCGGCGCTTCGTCCATGCTTCAAATAGAAGTGCGCGACACAGGCATCGGTATTTCGGAAGATGCGCTACCGCAAATCCACAATCGTTTTTATCAGGGAGACGACAGCGCTGCATCGCCAACGCAAGGAACAGGCATCGGCCTGGCATTAGTGAAAGAACTGCTGGTGCTGATGCGGGGAAAAATAGAAGTGGAGAGCCGGGTAGGGGAGGGGAGCGTGTTTCGGGTTTGGCTACCTGTCTCTAATGATGAATTAAGAATGATGAACGATGAATTAATGATGAATGATGAATTAAGAATGATGAACGATGAATTAATGATGAATTAAGAATGATAAATAATGGCGAAGGTATTAACCAAACAACTGCACCAGCACCCCATTCATCATTCATCATTCATCGTTCATCATTCCCGCTACTTTTGTTGGTGGAAGACAACCCCGATCTTGTACATTACCTTCGTTCGCTATTGAGCCACGACTACCAGTTGCTGACTGCCGGCAATGGTCATGAAGGTCTGGCGCAAGCTTTCGAGCACTTGCCCGACATCGTGCTCAGCGATGTTATGATGCCCGACATGGACGGACTGAAATTTTGCCGGACATTGAAAACGGATCAGCGCACGAGCCATATTCCGGTCGTGATGCTCACGGCCCGCGCTGCCGTGGGCGACAAAATCGGCGGCCTGCAGCATGGCGCCGATGCCTGGCTCACCAAACCTTTCGACCGGGAAGAGTTGTTCGCTACCCTCGCGGCTATGCTCGAAAGCCGGCAAAGATTGCGGGCTTATTTTGAAAATGAAAATGGGAAAGACGCTTCATTCAGCGTAGAGCTCGCTCCGCTACTGCAAAAAGAAAACGAATTCCTGCATCGCATGCGGGCATTCGTGGATGCGCACCTGGATGATGAGCACTACGACATTTCTCAACTTTGTCAGGATATTGCTATGAGCCGGATGCAATTGCACCGCAAATTGACGGCGCTCGGGGCGCCCTCGGCAGCGGTTTTTATCCGGAACCATCGACTCACCCGGGCGCAAGATTTCCTCAAAACTACTGAACTCACGGTGGCTGAAGTGGCATTTAAAACAGGTTTTTCCGACCCTGCTTATTTTTCACGTTGCTTCCGGGAAGCATTCGGAAAGTCGCCCTCCACCTGGCGAAACGAGTAGCCCGTTTTTATCTTGTTACAATAGTCCAAGATTTTGATAAAATAATACAAGTGGCAACCTGCAGTTCTGACCGTGCTTTGTCATTCCAATTTTTTATCTAAAATCTTCCTTTTACCATGAAAAGCTGCCTTCTTAGCCTTGCTGTGTTCTTATGCAGCACCCTGTATTTCCTTTATAACATGACAGCCCAATGTACCTGGAACGGAACCAACGGCAACTGGTCGGATGGCAACAGGTGGAGCTGTGGCCATGCGCCGCTGAGTACCGAGAGCGCGGTGATCAACGCCGGTATAGTCACACTCGACATGCTGTCAGACCCGACGATGGTCGATTTGACTTTTACAGGTGGTACCATTACCGGAACGAAAGACATCGTAATCAGCGGCAATCTGAGCATGAGCAGTGCTTGCGTACCGGGCAACACCGGCGACGTGACGGTGACGAATGCTTTCGCCTGGTCGGGCGGTACCATCGGCAACACCGCCGGCACAGCCACCGGGGCGGTGCATATTACGCAATTGACGACGATCGCGACTACATCCAATAAAACTTTGCGCAAAAAAACGTTGAACCTGAACAACGGGGCGAACTACTCCGGCAACGCTACAATCACGTTTAGCCACAGTAGTGTGCTCAATATTCCCGCCATGCAGTCTTTCGTTGCCAACGTGACTACCAACACTTTTTGGTTGATCAGTGGCGCCGGTGGAACGATCAACAATGCTGGGACATTTGACAAGCAGGGCAGCGGCACATTTACGATTGCACCAAATTTTGACAACAGCGGTACCATTACCGGTACCAGTACGATTACGTTCAGTGGCGTCTTTACCAATACCGGCCTCATTGCTCCTGGCGCCTCCCCTGGCGTCCTCAACCTGAATAAGTCGGCGGCCCCCGGCATCACGGTGCAGGACCTGGCCATCGAACTCCAAGGCCCCAGCCCCGGCGTGGGCGGCTACGACCAACTCAACAACACTACAGGCGCCCTCAACCTCAACGGTGGCACACTTACGGTCACTTTGCTCAATGGCTACCTGCCCAACGTGGGCACTACGTTCACCATTGCCACCGGTACTTCCCGCACCGGCACATTCGGAACCCTGAATCTCCCGGTGGAGAATTCCCGCTGGACGGTGACCTACAATCCCACCAACGTGGTGCTAACTGTCGCATTGAACCTGCCTATCGAACTGCTTGATTTTCAGGCCAAAAGGATGGGGAAACAAATGCGGCTGAACTGGGCGACTGCCTCGGAACACGACAACAGGGGCTTCGGAATCGAGCGTTCGGCCGATGGGCAGGACTTTGAAAACATCACCTTTGTGGAAGGAAAAGGGGATAGCGACGTACGGGTAGATTACACTTTTGATGATCCGACACCTCCCAACGCGCGGGTGTTATATTACCGCCTGCGGCAGGAAGATATTTCCGGTAAAATGGAATACAGCCCGGTGCGCAGCGTGGAAGGCATACCACAAACGACTGCTGCTATTTGGCCCAATCCCGTTGTCGGCGAAGCCGTTTTATCGTTCGACCTGCCCGCTGAATCTGCCGTAAGTTTTGGAAAAAATAGCAGCGGGTAATGTTCAATTTATCTTAAGCCATTTGCCTGCGGGTGTTTACACCATGACAGTCAGCAGCATTAAAGGTTATTTGACACGAACCATTTCCAAACATTAAAATACTGAAAATGAAACAGTTATTATGTCTACTTTATCTCCTTTCAACAGCCGCCTTGTTTGCCCAAAACGAAGAACCGCCCCTGCAGCCTGCGGTCTTTTCCGTTTGGTCTCAACGCATGGATATGAGCCGGTTTGAGGGCAAAAATTACCGCTTGACGGTAGCGATACGCGCCGAACCTGTCGGGCCGGAAGCATTTGCGGTTGCTTTTATTCGCCATGAATTTAAAGAGCGCAAAGTGCGCAACTGGGCCTGGATAGACAACATGCTCGACCGCCCCGTCCGTGATAGCAGTTGGGGGAAATACACACTGGAAGGCATATTCGATAAAAAGGCCCCCTTCCTGGGTTTTGGCGGCCTGGGGTTCAACAACGGCAAATTCTACTTTGATGATTTTCAACTTTCCGTGGAAATATCCAAAGGCAAATGGGAGGCGGTGCCTATTGAAAACGGCCATTTTGAAATGGAGCGCCTCGATGCCTGGGAACAGACTTCCCTTGGGATACCGGCCAGGGTCTTGGGCGCAAAGGCTACACTTTCTACGGAAAAACCTTCTGAAGGCAAAGCTTGTCTGATGATTGAAAATCATTTGATGCTGGATAAAAATTAACACGGCTGATAAATTCACCGAAAAACAGATTTCTATTTCTAACGAGGTGTCACCGGGATATCCGGCGGCGCCTCGTTTGTATTTGTGGAATTAAACTTCTTTGCAGATTTCTGATCCAAAAATCCATTCACTTCGTATAATCTGGTATGCAGGCAAAACCGCTTGTAATGGCGATCATAAATTCACTAATGCTAACTTTTTAACAACAATGAAAACACTTCAAATCTTTTTTGCCCTCCTTATTCTTGGTTTTAGCAATCTTACGGCTCAAGACAAATGGTATGTAACCGTCACCATGTCCGATCAAATGACCGTAGCAGGTTATGACGGGCTGTTCAGCAAGATCGGAGCGGCAGGTCTGACCAACAGTTTCTCGGAATACCATG
>JAYSZC010000637.1:0-3601 GCA_043738235.1 Lewinellaceae bacterium
TTATCGAGTGCTAAACTTTCCAGGTTTTAAAACCTGGAAAGTTTCTGGTAGCGAAAACGAAATAAAAATTTGTACTGTTGTTAACGCCGATCCTTTTGAAACAACCCCACCTTGCAAATATAAACGGTAAACTTTTATTTCAAAATCTATTGGTATAAATTATTCATTTTTAAAATGCTTCCCATTCCATCCCCAGTTCCTCAACCGGACTCCAAAAAAGCAGGTCAAAATCGGCTACCCGGTCATCTACTACTACAACGCCCTCTGATTCAAGGAGTTGCTGCATCAGTCCCGGCGGATTGAAATGGTGCCTGCCGCTGAGTTCCCCTTTACGGTTGAGTACGCGGTGCGCCGGAACCTGGTCGCCGAACTGGCAATTATTGAGTGCCCAACCCACCATACGCGAAGAGCCAAGCGCCAGAAAATTGGCGATGGCGCCGTAGTTGGTGACGCGGCCGCGTGGAATTTGCCGCACTACCGCATACACCAGGTCGTAGTATGTGGGCTGTTCTTTCATAACAATTCCGGGGATTTTATCATCAGTGTCAGGTCTCGGTATTGTTCCCAACTCAGTTCTTCCGGTCTTTTTTGAAAAAAGGGATCTTCCATCAATTGTTCTGCGGGCAAAAAGGGTTTGAGCGTATTGCGCAGCATTTTACGGCGCTGGTTAAAAGCCGTTTTGACGACATGCCGGAACAGTTTTTCGTCGCAGTCTAATTCAAACACCGCCTTCCGCGTCAAGCGAATCACTGCAGACATAACCTTGGGCGGCGGATTAAATGCTTCCGGTTCCACGGTAAACAGGTATTCCGGCGTATAAAATGCCTGTGAAATCACGCTCGTGATGCCATACGTCCGCGAACCTGGCGGCGCTGCGATCCGGTCTGCTACCTCCTTTTGAAACATACCAACCATTTGCGGGATCTGCGCGCGGTAGTCGAGCAGTTTGAATACGATCTGGGAAGAAATGTTGTACGGGAAATTGCCGATTAGGCAAAAAGGTGTTTCGCCGAATGTCGCTACCGGATCAAACTCCAGAAAGTCCTTGAATATCAGGCGTTTGGCAAATTCGGGGTAATGCTTTTGCAGGTACTCCACCATATCGCGGTCTGCCTCCACCGCCCAGGTCTGGAAATCTTTTTTGGCGAGCAGGTGCTTGGTCAGCATGCCCATGCCCGGGCCTACTTCGAGCACATTGCCCGTTTGCGCCGCCAGGAGCAGGCTATCGGCGATGCGACCTGCTATGTCGTCGTCTTTGAGAAAATGTTGACCGTATGACTTTTTGGCTTGCATGGTGCAAAGATAAGTGCGAAGTCGGTAGTGCGAAGTACGAAGTCCGTAGAGTACGCCATTTCATGCTTGGGTTTTCAAAAGATGAAACTGCGCACTCTACGGACTTCGCACTACCGACTTTATACCAAGCCGATGAACGCATCAAAATTTTCATTGTCAATTATCTGCGTCTCGCTACCGAGATAAGTATTCAGAAAAGACTTTGGGAAGCGCGCGGTTTTTTTGTGTTGCCATTTGAACTCGAAGGCGTGCAACCTGCCGCCGGCATCTTCTACATAGTCAATTTCCTGTTGTGTGGTGGTACGCCAGAAGTACGAATTGCAGAAGTAGTCGGTGTATGCATTGCGTTTCATACGTTCGCTCAGCAGGAAATTTTCCCAGAGTGCGCCCGTGTCCGCTCGGAGATTGAGGGGAGAAAAATTATTGAGGATTGAGTTTCGGATGCCGTTGTCGTAGAAATAAATTTTCCTGCCTTTTTTGATTTCATTGCGCGCATTGCGGCTGAGTGAGGGCAGCCGGAAAAGTACAAAAGACTGTTCTAAAAGGTCGGTGTACTTTTCCACCGTAAGTGGGTCTGCTCCAATGAGTTGGGCGAGCTCCGAGTAACTGACCTCACTACCAACCTGGAGGGCAAGGGCTTGCAGAAGTTTGACGAGCAAAGAAGGTTTTTTGATTTGATCGAGGGTAAGGAGGTCTTTATACATGAGTCCGTCGGTCAAATCATTTAGTATCTTTTGTGCCTGCGACGGCTCGTTTTGTACCACTTCAGGGTAGTAACCATAGAGCATTCTGTGTTCAAGAAGTGAACGCTCGGTCAGATAACCGTGGTGATTAGTCATTTCCGCAAAAGAAAGCGGATAAAGGGTGTACTCGAATTTTCTGCCGGTGAGGCTTTCTTTGGTTTGAGATGCGATGTCGAGCGAGGAAGAGCCTGTTACAAAGAGTTGTGCTTGTGGCAGGTGGTCGGTGATGAGTTTGAGCATCAGTCCGGCATTTGTGAAGCGTTGTGCCTCGTCTACCACCACTACTTCATGCTGTCCAATGAGGGTTTTGAGACGGGCAAGTGATATATTGTCAAGCAGAGAACGGGCTTCCGGGTCGTCACCAGTCAGCCAGAGTGTTTTCAGGTGGAGGTTCTGTGTGATTTGGTGTACGAGGGTTGTTTTACCTACTTGCCGGGGCCCTATAATGATGATGGCTTTCCCTTTTCCAAGCCACTGCCGTATATTTTGAAGTTGTGTACGTTGAATCATGGCTTTTTTCAGGCAAATTTATTGAATTTCCAGATTCAAATCCGGTAATTTGATCTTTTTATCGGATTTGGAAAAAATATTTTTGAAATTGTGTGTGCAAATCGTCAGTCTGAAGCATATATTTGTTTTGTCGTCCGCGGCCCATCAGGCCACGATCTTTGTAGCATTTTCCAGTGCCAAATTGCACCTGGTCCAGCGGGCCGGTATCTGTCAAAAATGAATTTATATAGCGGCCCGCTGGGCCGCAGAACGCTTGTACCTTTATGATTCTACAAAGATATTGGCCCTCCAGGCCAGGGGTCACAACTTGGATTAATTAGGCCAAAAGCGGAGTACCCCCAAACACCAAAAACTAAACACCAAACACGAAATGCTTGAGTATCAACACTGATAACCAATAACTAATAACCGATAACTTCACTCAGCAGTGCAAAATAAAAAAGATCTGTCGCCGGAAAAACGGGAAGAACTACTCAGAACATTAAAAGTCCGTTTTGAAAAAAACAGCAACCGACATGGAGGCCTTGAATGGGCCGACGTGCAGGCAAAACTGGAAGCGAACACGGAAAAACTGTGGTCGCTCCATGAAATGGAACGCACCGGCGGTGAGCCGGATGTCGTAGCGCAGGATAAAAAGACGGGCGAATACGTCTTTTATGATTGTTCCGCCGAAAGTCCTAAAGGCCGGAGAAGTATATGTTACGACCGCGAAGCGCTGGAGTCGAGGAAAGAACATAAACCGGAAAATAGCGCTATTGATATGGCTGCTGACCTGGGCATTGAGATTTTAACGGAAGAACAATACCGGGCGCTGCAGCAACTTGGCGAGTTCGATGCAAAAACATCGAGCTGGCTGAAAACACCAGCTGATATCAGACAGCTCGGCGGCGCCCTTTTTGGCGACTTCCGCTACGGCCATGTATTCCTGTATCACAACGGTGCAGAATCATACTATGGCGCCCGGGCTTTTCGTGGCTCGCTAAGGGTGTAAATTTTGAAGAGACTGGATAAGTCGCTAAAAAACGGAGAAATCAAGACATTTGAATGCAGGTATT
>JAYSZC010000638.1:0-3600 GCA_043738235.1 Lewinellaceae bacterium
TTTGTCATCCTTTCGGGATCCGTCCACTCTACGACGCGTTTTCACTCAGTTTACCTTAAGTAGTTTAATTGGACGAGCGTATTAGTGTCCAACCTTGGAGGTATTCCAAGACAGCATGGGAAATTTGTTTCTCCTACATGCATCGCTGGAAGATTGAGCAGACTTTCCGCTTTGGAAAATCAGAACTCGCTATGGAATCCCCAAGACTTTGGTTCTGGGATAATCGACTCAAATTACTTGCCATCGTCGCACTTGTTCTTGATTTCCTTCTACGAATGTTACGAAATTAGGAAGCTTGGGCCAGACAACTTATTCGTAACTGGTGCCATATAACAGGAAATCGGTACAGAATTGCTTCCATACCGATTTACCGCCTAAGATCTGCCATCGCAAACTGCCTAATACATTATTGCATCAGAAATTCGGGATGACTCATGTTTTTTGTAAATAAATACCCCAACGTCCTACTTATTCTCCACCACCAGTTTCACCGTCTGCACACGCCCGCCTTCCGGTTGTACCTGCACGAAGTACATGCCATCTGCCAGTTGGTTCAGATCGAGCCGAACCAGTTCCGAACCGGCTACGGCTACGGTCATTTTCTGAATCCGGGCGCCACGCAGGTCCACCAACTGGATAACCACCGTTTTGCCGTTTAGCGACGACAGGTCGACCCATGCCTCGCTGGAGGCGGGATTGGGGAAGAACGCCACCGCTGTAGTAGCGGACGGGAGGGAAGCCGGCGCCTGACTGATCAGGTTGTCGCAGTTCCCGCAAGGGCCGAGGAAATCGCCGTGTCCCAGGTGATCGCCGAGTGTACTGTAATTGATACAATGGGTACCGGCCTGATCCAGCGGTTTGTGACAGATATATACCTTGTTGTCGCCGCATTTCCAGGCCGGAATGATATCCGCATAGGCCGGTGGGTACTTGCAGTCGGGCAAGCCGTCATGGTTGTTGTCTACCGTGTCGTCGCCGCCCTCGCACACATCGCAGGCGTCGCCCACCCCGTCGCAGTCGGTATCAGCCTGGCCGGAATTAGGGGTGTTAGGACAGTTGTCGATATTGTTGCAAATACCATCGCCGTCGCTATCGAAAGCACCGGTCGTGACCGTAACGGTTGCCGTACAGGTGGCCGTGTTCCCGTGGCCGTCGTTCACCGTGAGGGTAACGATGTTTGCGCCGAGATTGCTGCAGGTGAAAGTATTGGGCGAAACCGAAACCTGATTCACGGTGCCGCAGTTGTCGCTGCCCGACTGGTACACGTCGGCGGGAGTAATGCCGGCAGTGCCCAAAGCATTGAGACCGACAGTAGCGTTTTTGCACACAACGGAAGGTGGAAGGTTGTCCTGCACCGTCACGGTAGCCATGCAGTTATCGCCGGCATTGTTCAAATCCGTCACCGTCAGGGTCACGGTGATGGTACCGATGTTGCTGCAATTTACCGTATTAGGGCTGACGGTCATAGACAACAAACCGCATTCGTAGGTGCTGCCGTTATTCACGTCTGCCGGGCTGATCGTCGCCGTTCCGCTGCCGTCAAGTTGGATCGTAGCCGATTTACAAATGGCATCCGGCAGTGCGCAACAGAAATGGTTCAGGTCGATAACGGTAACCGTGAAAGAACAGCCGGCGGTGTTGGTCGCATCGTCGGTTGCGGTGGCATCGACAGTTGTAGTGCCCAGCGGAAAATCATACGGGAAAGTGATGTTCTCCATACCGATGCTGTAACTCAGGGCAGGGTCAGGACAGCCGGCGCCCGTGGCTGCGAAGCTTTGGCTGGAGGTGCAAACACCCACATCCGCATTCACAGTAATGTCGGCGGGACAAGTGACTTCCGGCGGTATTGCCAACGGCGTCAAGGTAGGATCATTGCTGCCGGGCAAGTCGGGATCGTCGGTGGTTACGGTCGCGAAATTGTCACCCGATACATTAGACTGGTTACTGAGATCGCAGGGACCGGGGCCGATCGGATCGTTCACAGTGACATCATACGTAATGTAGATGGTTTTGCCATTCGGCAGGGTGAAACCGGACGACGGAAAGGTCTGGGCGGACATGCGGGTGGTAAAAAAGCAAATGATTACACCGGCGAACAGGCAAGTCCAGTTGATTTGTAGTGTAGTTTTCATATTGTTTTAACAGATTTCATTTGAAGCGATAATATGTAAGGGTGACTGATTGGCTCTCTGCGGTAAAGGTTCAGGGTATTTAATTTACAGTCATGGCTTTACCTGTAACATGCTGGGCAAAGCAAGAACCGAATACCGGAATTTGGAGCTTCGAAGATAAAGTCTATTGGGATAAAGGAGTAAACCGCGGATAAAAGTAAAACTAAATTTGATAAATAGGTACTATCTGCTGATAGATATAACATTCACAGCATTAAATGTTCCCCGGCAACAACGGTCAAATGGGGCTCTACATGTGCAATTTCAAGTCGGGTATATACTTGAAATCCTTTACATTGAGTGTATAAAGCGGGATTTCGTGATGCAGTGCGGTGGCGGCAATAAGTGCATCGGGCAGCGTTAAGTTGTGACTAAGCGAATAATCAGTCATCAACTGGAGAAAAATACGGCAAATATCCGAATCGATATCAAGGCTGGTAAGATGACCTAGGTCGGTAAGAATCTGCTGGAGTTCCTTTTTATTCAGAGCGCCGTAAATCAGTTCGGCAGTGGTAACAACGCTCAATGCAATATTCGACTGCCCGATCTTTTTGAGGTTATCGACAACAGAGGAGTTGTTCTTGTAGAATTCGATCAGAACGTTCGTATCACAAAGCACTAATTGAGTCGCCATGCTTGTTTCCGGAGTTGGTCAGCATCAATATCACGTCCGGAAAAGAGTCCGGCAGATTTAAAAAAGTCGTAATCGACGATGGGCTGTTCTTTTTTTGAATCTACCGTTTTCAGATCAATAAAATCGAGCCGGGCTAGCAGTTCCAAAAGGAAGCTGCGTTTGTTGGCATCTTTTAATGTCAGGATAAATTTTTCCATTGGTTTGAAATAATTTTGAATTGCTGCAAGAAAAACGAATGGACAACAAAGTTAGTTCAAAAAAGTAAATTCACTTCGAAAGTTTTTTGGCCGCTTCGTCCTTGATATCCTATGGGCGAAGCGGCGGACACTACAGACTCTCACCCTCTCACTTCTCTTATTTCGCTCACTTCTGTAACTCAAACTCCACTTCCTGCACATCCCTCGAATTACCGCCGGTAAAAACTTTGAATTTCCCCGGATCGGCTTTGCGTTTTGCATCGGCATTCCAGTAAGCCAGGTCATTTTCCGTCAATTTGAAAACAACCGTGCGTTTTTCGCCGGGCGCCAGGCGTATTTTTTCAAAACCTTTTAATTCTTTGACGGGGCGCGAAACGCTGGCAAAAAAATCGTGTATGTAAAGCTGAACGACTTCAGTGCCGCCGCGCCGTCCGGTGTTTTCCAGTTCAACGCTCACTTTAGTTTCGCCGGTTTTCGTTATCTTACCCGAACCGATTTGTAAATTCGAAAGCTTGAAAGTCGTGTAGCTCAAGCCGTATCCAAAAGGATAAAGCGGCGTATTCGGAACGTCCAGGTATTTTGAAGTGTATTTATTGGC
>JAYSZC010000639.1:0-3599 GCA_043738235.1 Lewinellaceae bacterium
GGTCATTCCTCAATCCTCATCCCTCATTCCTTATTCCTTATTCCTCATTTCTTCTGTTTCAGCGCTTTCTGCATCGGGTTGCCCTGGTTATTGGCGCCCCGGGTAAATCCGCGCCCTTTAAACAATTCAAAACGGCTGGGTTGGACGCTGCTTGGCCAGCTTTGATTGCGCTCGTCGATGTCTGCGGTTTCTTTAAACGGATCGAGGACGATAGAGGCTACTTCTTTGGTTTTGACAAAGGATTTTACCACTTTCGACTCGTTTTTACGCCAGATATAGGCGCTGATATATTCCATTTCGCTGCTGCCGTCTTTGTAGTTCCACTGGATAATGAGGGGCATTACCAACCCGCCTTTGTTGCTCAGTGTCATCTCGTAGTAGAAATTGCCGGCGTATTTCGCCAATTCAGTTGCGGATACTTTTTCCAGTCCTCTACCACCAGCCCGGCGTCCGCCGCCGGTCGGCTCCGTACGGGGCGTGTTGCTGGTTTCCGGTTTGTAATAATAGTAAAAATCGCGCAGCGAAGTATCCTGGTCTACCAGGAAAGACATCTTTGTTTCGCGGTTGCGAATCTGGGAAATATTTTCCGCCAGCACTGTCCGTTCGGGAGCATCTTCGCCAAATGGATTGACTGCGGGCCTGGCAAGCAGTTCGGTAGCGCCTTCTGTGCCGACCGTAAAGGCACGGACGCTGTCTAAAGAAATATCCACCGGCTGGATGTCGTAGAACCAGCCGCGCCAGAACCAGTCGAGGTCTACCCCGGAGGCGTCTTCCATCGTCCGGAAAAAGTCGGCGGGTGCGGGGTGCCGGAATGCCCAGCGCCGGGCGTATTCCTTGAAGGCGTAGTCGAACAGTTGGCGGCCCATCACGGTTTCCCGCAGGATATTGAGCGCCGCCGCAGGTTTCGCATAAGCGTTGCTGCCAAACTGCGCGATATTCTCACTGTTGGTCATAATCGGCTCCAATTGATTGACCGGCATACTCATGTAGTCGACGATCTTGTGGGCCGGGCCGCGCGAGGAAGGGTAGTTGTTGTCAAATTCCTGTTCGGCCAGATACTGCACAAAGGTGTTCAGCCCTTCGTCCATCCAGCTCCATTGCCGCTCGTCGCTGTTGATAATCATCGGGAAAAAATTGTGCCCTACTTCGTGAATAATCACGGAGATCATCCCGTGTTTGGTACGAGCGCTGTAGGTACCGTCTGCCTCGGTACGGCCATAGTTGAAGGCAATCATGGGGTATTCCATACCGCTGCTTGCTTCCACGCTGATGGCCGTCGGGTATGGGTACGCGATGGTGTGCTTGGAATAAACCCGCAGGGTATGCGCCACCACTTTGGTGGAATAACGGCTGTACAAAGCGTAGGCTTCTTTCGGGTAAAAACTCATACACATCACGTCTTTGCCCTCGACGGGTTGTGACATGGCATCCCAGATGAACTTACGGGAGCTGCCCCAGGCAAAATCGCGCACGTTTTCGGCTTGAAATTTCCAGGTGACATAACGCTCCTGTTCGGGTTTTTGCTCGCGCGCTTTGGCTTCTTCGAGGGTAATGACCTCCACAGGCGTATCCGAGCGCTGCGCTTTTTTCCAGCGGCTCAACTGGGCGGGCGTCAGTACCTCCGAAAGATTCTGGCAGGTACCCGTCGATGCAATAACATGGTCGGCGGGCACTTGCATATTCACAGAAAAATTGCCGAAAACAAGTGCAAATTCGCCTCTTCCGGTAAACTGTTTGTTGTTCCAGCCCTGGTAATCACTGTACACGCACATGCGCGGATACCATTGCGAGATGGTAAACACGCGGTTGCCATCGCTTTCAAACAGTTCGTAACCGCCGCGTCCGCCTAATTTTAGGCGGGGAATGATCTTGTAATTCCACTTGATTTTGAAAACGTATTTCTGTTTCGGTTGCAGTGGTTTGGGCAGGTCGACCCGCATCATGGTGTGATTGATTGTATAAGGCAGGGCATTGCCAGATTGGTCGGTCACACTTTCGATATTGACGCCATACTCCGCCATATTCTTGCGAAATTCGAGTTTTTCCAACTGAAAATCGGTCAGCGGCGATTCGATCGGGCTTTCGTTGAAGTTGTTGCTCTCATTGTCGGCCCGGTGTTCGTTTTCGTCCAATTGCAGCCAGAGATACGTCAGCACATCCGGCGAGTTATTGTGATACGTAATGGTTTCCTGCCCGTGGAGGCGCAGGTCTTTTTCATCGAGCCGGGCGTCAATCTGGTAATCGGCCCGTTGCTGCCAGTACTGGTGTCCCGGCGCGCCGGAAGCCGTGCGATACACGTTCGCATCGGGCAAGACGGCACCCAGCTGTTCAAATTTGTTGCCGTGGTTGGAAGCGGGGTTGTTTTGAATGTTTTGTGCAAAACCTGTGGTTACACAAAAAAACACAAGTAAGAGAGTAGCGGTACGCATATATAATGTAAATTGATGTAAAAATAATTGGCGTGTTGTCTGTGGCTTTTACAAAGGTACCCTTTCCAGCATCATTACGAAAGCGATGCCAAAGACGGCGGAAGAAAGGAAGAAGTTTTTGTCTTTTTCCTGAATATGGATCAAGGCGCCTGCCAGCCACGACAACAGCACAACTGCTGCCACGATCAGCAACTGTCCCGCTTCGAGTCCGACGTTGAAAGCAAACAGCGGCGCTACGATGTTTTCTTCTTTTCCCAGCAGCGATTTAAGGAGAAAGGAAAACCCCATGCCATGAATCAATCCGAAAAACAAGGCGGCTAAGTAGCGCAGCCGGAAACTCCGCTTCGAGGCCTTTTTCAGGTCCATCAGGTTCATTATGCAGGTGAGTACGATGGTAATGGGAATCAAAAACTCGATCAGGGCACTCCGTACCTTCAAAATATCGAGTACACTCAATGCCAGTGTGAGGCTGTGCCCCACCGTAAAAGCCGTGACCAGGATCAGCAGTTGTTTCCACTCCCGCACGCCGTACACCCCGCAAAGCGCCAGGATAAACAAGATGTGGTCATAACCTTTCCAGTCGGCAATATGTTCGAGGCCGGTTGAAAACCAGAGGTAAAAATCGTTCAAATCTTCCTAATTTTGCAGTGCTATGCAAATACACCACCTTTTTCAGGGTTCCCGTCATGTCTGGGGGCTTTTTTTATTGCTCTTTTTAGGCAGTTCATCTAAAACCGTCCACCCTTATTATGTCAGTGTCACGGAAATACGCTCCGATTCCAGGCAGCAATCGCTGAATATCAGTTGCCGTATGTTTACGGATGACCTGCAAGACGCATTGTACAAAAAGTACCGGTACCGGACAGAATTGAGTCAAAAAGACGGGCAGGCAGACGCTTACCTCCAACAGTATATCGCGGAGCACTTGCAAATCACAGTGGCAGGGAAACCCGTAACGTTTCAACTGATCGGTTATGAAATAGAAGAAGAGGCCACCTGGTGTTACCTGGAAGGGGCCTCTTTTCCCGGAACGGGTCTGGCAGTAGTACACAACAAATTACTGTATGATTACCTGCCGGAACAAACCAACCTGGTTCATTTTTACCGCGACGGCGAGCGAAGCAGCTATAAATTAGTGAACCCGGAGGCCACAGCATCCTTTTAATTAGT
>JAYSZC010000640.1:0-9424 GCA_043738235.1 Lewinellaceae bacterium
GCCCAAAAAGTCAACCACCGGCGTTTTGGGCCAACTTTTCACAAATGCCAAACGCGGAGCGCCCCAAACACTATACACCAAATACCAAAAACGAATTACTATCGGGCCAGAAAACTCGTGCCCGCCGCCACTTCTTCCGCGAGCATTCCCACCGTTTTTACCGTCAGGGCCTGAATCATGCCGTTGCGGCAGCTGGCAAAATCGTCGTGGAGCGGGCAGGGATGTGCGGCATTGCAGCGCTTGATACCCAGCGCGCATTGATCGAACACGAAGCTGCCGTCCGTTATTTTCAGGATGTTTATCAAGAGCGTTTGCGGCGTTGACGCATTTTCATAAAAACCGCCATTCGGCCCTTTGATCGAATCAAAAATGCCGTGTTTGACCAGATCCTGCATGATTTTTCCCAGAAAATGATGCGGTATGCTCAAGGCCTCCGAGACCTCCTGCAGGCTGGCTTTTTTCCCTTCTTTCCCGTGTAAAGCCACATACACGGTAGCGCGCAATGCGTAACCGAACGTTTTAGAAAACATTCGGCAAAGATACAAATACCTGCCATGCTGGGAAAAGTGATCAACATCAGTTCGCGGACTGACGGCGCTCATCTACCCGTTGTGCCGGCGCACGAAACCTTTGCAAATAAAAAGAGTTTAAACTCTTTAACTATTTTATAACAATTCTCCTTTTCAACATGACTGGCAAAACGATTTCCTTCGCAACACTCCTGCTGCTTATTTTTTTCGCCTGCACCTCCAAACAGGAAGCAGAAAATGCAGCCAAAAAATCTCCCGCACCTTCCGATCTCGCTGCACCGCAACCGGAAACGCACGGTAATGAAGTCAAAACAGTGGAACTGAGCAATCCGCTCAACCAGGAATGGGTGACTACCGGTCAGTCGATTTACGATTCCAAGTGTCTGTCCTGCCACAAACTGAGCAATGAAAAATTAGTCGGGCCAGGATGGGCCGGCGTGACTAAAAAACGCGAACCGGTTTGGATTATGAACATGATTACCAATGTAGAAATGATGCTCGCAACAGATCCGGAGGCGCAAAAGATGCTCGAAGAATGCCTCGTGCGTATGCCCAATCAGAATATTACGCAAGAAGATGCCCGCAAAATTCTCGAATTCATGCGGAAAAATGACGGGGAAAAATAAAGGGCAGCAATGGATTAACTAATTCAAAATCAAATTTTTATATGAAAATCAGCCATATTTCCCTGTTCATAGCCGCTGTACTGACGCTGCCTTCGCTGCTGCTTACATCCGGCTGCAAACCAAAGAACATCAGTTCAGCCGTGGAAGGCGACGCTGCTCAGAAAGTGTACGTTGCTCCCGGCAAGTACGATGAATTTTACAACATCGTTTCCGGCGGTTTCAACGGCCAGGTAGCCGTTTACGGTATTCCCTCGGGGCGTTTGCTGCGCATTGTGCCCGTTTTTTCCCAGTTTCCGGAAAACGGATGGGGCTACAGCGAAGAAACCAAACCGATGTTGAATACTTCCCACGGTTTTGTTCCCTGGGATGACTCGCACCACATCGCGCTTCCGACCACCAATGGCGAACACGATGGCCGCTGGGCATTTGTCAATGGTAACAATACGCCGCGTATTGCCCGGATCAACCTGAAAACCTTCCGCACGGAGGAAATTATTGAAATTCCGAACAGCTCCGGCAACCACTCTTCCCCGTTTCTGACCGAAAATTCGGAGTACGCCATTGCCGGTACACGTTTCAGTTACCCGATGGACGACGCCGATTCCGATCCCGACGTTGCCATCAGTACCTACAAACAAAACTTTAAAGGCACCGTCTCTTTCATCGGGATCAACCCCGAAAGCGGCGAAATGAAAGTCAGTTTTCAGGTGTTACTGCCCGGCGTCAACTTCGACTTGAGCCGTGGCGGTCGCGGCCCTTCACGCGACTGGTTTTTCTTCTCCTGCTACAACACCGAACAAGCCAATACCCTGCTGGAAGTAAACGCTTCGCAGAAAGACAAGGACTTTATCATGGCCCTTAACTGGAAAAAATGTGAGGAGTACGTCAAAGCGGGTAAAGGCAAAAAATCCAAAGTCCGCTACGCGCATAATGTGTACAGCGACAAAACGCACACCGGCACATCCACCATTGAAACGGAAACCATTGTCCTCGATCCGAAAGAGCTGAAAGACATCGTATATTTTATGCCTTGTCCGAAATCGCCGCATGGTTGCGACGTGGATCCGAGCGGCGAGTACATCTGCGGTTCAGGCAAATTAGCCGCCGTGATCCCGGTATTCTCTTTTCAAAAAATTCTAAAAGCTATTGCCGACAAAAACTACGAAGGCACGTTCGATGATATTCCGGTGCTGAAATACGATGCCGTGCTGCACGGCGAGGTAAAAAAACCGGGTCTCGGTCCATTGCACACCGAATTCGACGGCAAAGGTTTTGCCTATACTTCTTTCTTTGTTTCATCTGAAATCGTCAAGTGGAACATCGAAAAACTCGAAGTAGTAGACCGCGTCCCTACATACTATTCCATCGGCCACCTCAGTATTCCCGGCGGCCCGACGCGCAAACCGCACGGCAAATACGTGATCGCTTACAACAAGATCACCAAAGACCGCTACCTGCCGACAGGGCCGGAGCTGACCCAGTCCGCACAGTTGTACGACATCTCCGGTGATAAAATGAAACTCCTGCTCGACTTTCCGACGACCGGCGAACCGCACTACGCAGAAGCCATTCCAGCCAATTTGATTGCGCCCAAGTCTGTCCGTTTTTTCAAAATTGAAGAAAATGAGCACCCTTATGCCGCCAAAGGTGAAAAGGAAGCGAAGGTATTCCGCGAAGGCAATAAAGTCCATGTGAACATGACCTCGATTCGCTCGCACTTCAATCCCGACAATATCGAAGGTGTCAAACTCGGCGATGAGGTCTATTTCCACGTCACCAACCTCGAACAGGATTGGGATGTACCGCACGGTTTTGCGGTAAAAGGCGCCAACAACGCTGAAATCCTCATCATGCCCGGCGAAACTTGTACGCTCAAATGGGTGCCGGACCGCGTGGGTGTATTCCCGATCTATTGCACCGACTTCTGCTCGGCGCTCCACCAGGAAATGCAGGGTTACGTACGGGTGTCGCCGCGCGGTTCCAGTACTGCGCTGACATTCAGCATGGGTAATAAAGCCGCACCAACGGGAGCGGTGAAATAAAGGGCAAAATGCAAGGGGCAATAAAACGAAAGGCAAAATGCAAAGGGCAAAAATAGCTACTCGGTAAAATTTGCCCTTTGCCTTTTGCATTTTGTTTTATTGCCTAATTTCAATTCCAAACACATGAACAAGCTCAGCAAAACAACCCGCATACTTCTTGGTGTCACAACCCTCTCCCTCATCGTCACCTATTTCGTACCGCTCTGGCAAATCCTGCTTTGGGCGCCGCAATACCCCGAAGGGCTGACCATGAAAATATGGGTAGACAAACTGAGCGGGGAAGTGGATATCATCAACGGGCTGAATCACTATATCGGCATGAAACATATCAGTGTTGAAATGTTTCCCGAATTCAAGTACCTGGGCCTGCTGATCGGTTTCCTGATAGCGGTAGGGTTGGCGGCTGCGGCGTTGGGCAGTGCCCGTATGCTGTTCTTTTTCACGATGTTATCTTATGTGTATGGCGTCGTTGCTATGTGGGATTTTTGGCGCTGGGGCTATGACTACGGCCACAACCTCGATCCGAATGCTGCGATCAAAGTGCCCGACATGTCGTACCAGCCGCCCTTGATCGGCTATAAAAATCTGCTCAATTTCACTTCCTATTCCGGCCCCGATACAGGCGCCTGGATGATCATCGGAGTCTGTTTACTGGCGACTGCCTTGTGGTGGTGGGAGTATTTTAAACATAAAAAAAAGATGAAAAGTAAGGCTTTCACAACGCCGGCTACTGGTATCGCTGCTGTTTTACTCACTACCTTATTGGCCGGTTCCTGCGCATCCGGCCCCGAACCGATCCGGTACGGCGAGGATGCCTGCTACCATTGCAAAATGACGCTCACGGATAAACGTTTCGGCGCCGAGATCATCACGGATAAAGGCAAGGTGCTGAAATTCGACGATCTCAATTGCCTGGTTGCGCATCTGAACGGCGGCTTGATACCGCAGGCAAACGTCGCGCAGGTTGTTTCGGTCGATTTCCAAAAGAACGCTTCGTTCGTAGACGTTCAGAACGCTTTTTTTCTTCAAAATGAAGCCATCAAAAGCCCCATGCGCAGCGATGTGGCAACGTTTTCCGACCCGGCTGATCTGGCAAAAGTGAAAAAGGAGATTGGCGGCGGAACGGAAATGAACTGGGAAGCTGTGCGGAAAAGTTTTGAATAAATAGGCCCAATCCATGCAATACACCCAATTTGACAACTTTCAAAAAGTTGTCAAATTTTAGAACGAGCGTGTAAACACCTCAAAATGAAGCACTTATTGATCTGTTTTCTACTTCTGATGGCCGGCGGCGGCCTGTCTGCCGCTGTCATCGAAGTGGGCGCCGGCCGGGCCTGTCCGACGATCCGGACTGCGCTGGAACGGGCGCATTCGGGGGATACCATTCTGGTACATCCGGGCTTATATGCGGAAGGAAATCTGGCGATCAACAAACCCTTGTCGCTGATCGGCATCGGTTACCCCGTGCTCGACGGCAGGCATCTCGACGAAGTTATTACGGTGAACAGCCCTTATGTGACGGTGCAGGGTTTTGACATCCGCAACAGCGGTCAGATGAGCACGATGGATGTGGCGGGGATCAAAGTGTTGTCGGCGGATTCGGTGCTGATTGCTGAAAACCGCTTTCAGGACTGCAATTTTGCCATTTACCTGTCCAACACCATCGGTTGCAGGGTCAGCCGCAATGTGGTGCGGGGCATTATCAAAGAAGAACAGAACAGCGGCAACGGTATCCATTTATGGAAATGCTCGGGCGCCGTAATTGAAGAAAATTACCTGACCGGACACCGCGACGGCATCTATTTTGAGTTCGTGACCGACTCTGAAATAAGGGGCAATACCAGCGAACAGAACCTGCGTTACGGCCTGCACTTCATGTTTTCACACAGCGACCGCTACCACCACAACACGTTCCGCAACAACGGCGCCGGTGTGGCGGTCATGTACTCGCGCCAGGTCAGTATGACGGAAAATTATTTTGGTTACAACTGGGGCAGTTCCTCGTACGGTATTCTGCTGAAAGATATTTCTGACAGCCATATCTGGAGAAACAATTTTGAACACAATTCAGCGGGCGTGTACCTCGAAGGCGCCAGCCGGATCATTCTGGAAGAAAACCAGTTTCGCGAAAACGGCTGGGCGCTGCGCGTGCAAGCGAGCTGCGACGCCAATGTGATCCGGGGCAACAACTTTTTTGGCAATTCTTTCGACGTATCCACGAACGGAAGCCTGGTGCTCAACACTTTCAACGGCAACTACTGGGATAAATACGAAGGGTACGATCTCGACCGCGATGGTATCGGCGACGTGCCGTATCGCCCCGTCAGCTTGTACGCAGTGGTGGTGGAGCGGATGCCGCATGCCCTGATGCTGATGCGCAGTTTTATGGTGTACTTAATGGACAAAGCCGAAAAAATCATTCCTTCTCTCACGCCGGAACAGCTGATGGATGAAAAACCCGTTATGCAGCCGCTGGTGATTTAAGTAAACTTAAAAACACAATCGTATGAAAATCAACTTTTTATTTCGCACTATTCTTGGAATCCTGGTCGTAATAGCGCTGACCCACTGCACCAATTCCGCAACAGAACAAACAACTTCCAGCAGCCAGGCCTCTGCTCCTGCGGGGGCCGGACAATCTGCCGTGCAAGACAATGAATCGCAGAAAGACGTGGTGAAAGTAGCCATCGGCAGTCCCGACCACACCACCTTGGTCACGGCCGTCAAAGCCGCAGAACTGGTGGATGTGCTTTCCAACGCAGGCCCGTTTACCGTGTTCGCACCAACCAATGCCGCTTTTGATAAACTGCCCGCCGGCACGGTGACCGACTTGCTGAAACCCGATAAAAAAGCGGTGTTGCAGGATATTTTGCAGTACCATGTGGCCGTCGCAGTGTATAAAACCGAGATGCTCCAGGACGGACAGGTGATTCCAATGGCCAACGACGGCAAAGTTACCATCGGCGTAAAAGACGGTAAATTCACAGTCAACGGCGCCAATATTGTTGCCAGCGTTCCGGCTTCCAACGGGATTGTTCACGTCATTGATGCAGTTCTTTTGCCGAAATAGTTATCAGTTATCTGTTATCAGTTATCTGTTATCTGTGGTTTTTCAGGCTAAAAAAGGTTAAAATGCTTGTTTTTATTTCCCCATGCCGAACCAAGATAACTGATAACAATACAGAAAGGGAGAAGAAATAAACCCTTATCTACCCATTCCAGCCTGAAAAACCACCGATAACCGATAACCGATAACCGATAACCGATAACCAATAACTGATAACTGATAACTAATAACAATACAGAAAGGGAGAAGAAATGGACCCCCTATCTACCCATTCCAGCCTGAAAAACCACTAATAACTAATAACTGATAACTGATAACCAATAATGCTCGAATCCATCCAACTCAGCAAATCCTTTGGCAAACTCAAAGTCCTCGACGGGGTGAGTGTGCGTATGCAGGCAGGCCAGGCTGTTTCGTTTATCGGGCCGAATGGTTCCGGTAAAACAACTTTTATCAAATGCCTGCTCGGACTGGTTATCCCCGATAGCGGCGACGTGACCATGAATGGCGAACATATTCTCGGAAACTGGGACTACCGCCGGCACATCGGCTATATGCCACAAATCGGGCGTTACCCCGATCATATCCGGGTCGGGCAGTTGTTCGATATGATACAGGAAATCAGGCGCGGAACTTTTCAACACCTCGACGACGACCTGATACGGGCATTTGAGGTCGACAAATTTGCCCATCAAACCATGCGTACCCTGTCCGGCGGCACCCGCCAGAAAGTGAGCGCCTGCCTGGCATTTATGTTCGATCCTGCTGTGTTGATCCTCGACGAGCCGACTGCCGGGCTGGACCCTTTGTCTTCAGAAATTTTGAAAGAAAAGGTATTGGCTGAAAAAGCAAAAGGGAAACTCACCTTGCTTACTTCGCACATTCTCAGCGACTTAGACGAACTGACCACCGATGTGATGTATATCATGGAAGGCAAAGTGCTTTTTTACCAGCCCATCGGACAACTGAAGGCCCAAACGGGTGAGGAAAAACTGCACCGCGCTATCGCAAATGTTATGAAACAACACGCTACGGCATGAAGACCATCGTACAAGAAATAGCGTCGGAGATACGTTTTGTCCCGATGCAACACCGTACCGGCAAATCGGCGTCAGCCGGAAATCCCATCTTCCGCATCATCAAATACGTGCTGTATGATATCCTGCAAAACAGGATCGTCATTGGCTACACCTTGTTTTTGCTGGCGGTTTCTATGGGTTTGTTCGGCCTGAGCGACGACCCTACGAAAGGACTTATCAGTCTGTTGAATATCGTGCTGATTGTCACGCCTTTGGTGAGTGTGGTGTTTGCCACCATTCATTTTTATAATGCCGGCGAATTTATCGAATTGCTGGCTTCCCAACCCATTCGACGGGGCGTCATTGTCTGGAGTCAGTTTTTTGGACTGGTGATCGCGCTCCTGATTGCGGTGCTGCTTGGCATCGGTATTCCGATCGCATTGTATACGCCTACGGCAACGGGTTTGTCGCTGTTAGCGGCCGCTATGGGCCTGACGATTGTATTTATTGCCCTGGCTTTGCTGGCCTCGGTTTTCACCCGCGATAAAGCCAAAGGAATCGGCGTAGCCTTGCTGTTGTGGTTCTATTTTGCTTTGTTGTACGACGCACTGGTGCTGTTTATCCTGTTCTCTTTTGCCGACTACCCTTTGGAAAAGGCCACACTGGTACTGGCTGCGCTCAATCCGATCGACCTGGCCAGGGTGGTGGTGTTGCTGCAAATGGATATTTCCGCGCTGATGGGTTATACGGGGGCTTTGTTCCGCGAATGGTTAGGCTCCAGCTGGGGTATCATATCCGCCATGGGTATCCTGCTCTTGTGGGCAGTGGTTCCGATGCTACTGGCGGTGCGGGTTTTCAGGAAAAAGGATTTGTAATTTTCAGTAGCGCAATTTAAATTCTACCCTTCTGTTTTTGGCATTGCCGGTGGCTATTTTCTGTAGCGGGCGCGTATCGCCATAACCTTTGGCACTGATTCGTTGGGCGGCGACGCCTTTGCCGTTCAGGTATTCCGACACGACGCGGGTGCGTTCTTCGGACAGGATCATGTTTTTCGCTGAATCGCCGTGGTTGTCCGTGTGTCCTTCGATGTTGAGTTGAAGCGAAGGATTGCGTACCAGAAAACCTGCCAGCCGGTCGAGTTCGGGCTGTGACTCCGGCAACATGATACTTTTACTCTGCACAAACAAGATGTTTTTGGGGATATATTTTTCCAGGGTATCGGCTGGTAAGGCTGCCTGTTTGGGAGGCCCCTGGGCGATCGCCACAGCCGGAGGTTTGGGTTTTTGTACAGCAGGCGTTTGTTTTGGCGGAGCGGTGACCGTTTTTGTGGGCGGCGATACGGGTTTAGTCACAGGCGTTTGCTGTTTGGGTTTTGGAACCGTAGCAACCGCCGATTCCGGTTGATAATAATATTTACTGTCAATCGGTTTGTCGTTGTAGCCGAAAGCGCCGCCGAAGACGGGTTTTTCGCTGGGCAATTGCCAGAATAACTGAATTTCCCCTTCCAGCAGGCCGTTGAAGTACTCCACCTGCAGGTCGTACATGCGTCCCGCTTCCATATAAACGGTGCCGGAAAATGGTTCTGAGTCGTGCAATCCCCAGGCATTGATGACCATTTGATTGCCCACTTTTACCCGGATGCCGTCGTCTACTTTCGCCCGGAAAAGGTAGTTGCCACTTTCAGGCGCTTTGATCCTGCCTTTCCAGCGAGCGGAAAATTCATACGGGTCAATTCCCGGCGCCGGGGCTACCATGTCCCAGTAAAAATGGATCCGCGCATCCGTACGGGTCATTTTTTTTTCTTGAAAATTTGTACCATTGAAGTATTCGCCGACCAATCCCTGTTGCGCCGGTAATGGAATACAAAGAACGGTACAGGCAATGATTGCGAGCCAGCTTGTTTTTCTCATAGCCTTCTTTTGTTTTTGTTATACAAATCAAAGAAGTAATGCTTTTCGCCGGGTTTTATTTCGATACAAAGGCTGAGATGAGGAATGAAGGATGAGGGATGAGGGATGAGGGATGAAGGGTAGGGATGAGGAATGAGGAATGAGGGATGCCGAACGCGACTAACAGGAATGAGGGATGAGGAATGGAACTCGGTCATCCCTCATTCCTCTTCCCTCATACCTGATCAGGC
>JAYSZC010000641.1:0-3593 GCA_043738235.1 Lewinellaceae bacterium
CCTCTCACCTCTCACCTCTCACCCTCTCACCTCTCACCCTCTCACCTCTCACCTCTCACCTCTTATCCATAAGATAGCCACCGCAAAAATCACGATGCTGATGACGACTTGCGTGAGGAGCATAATCGCAATCGTTTTCAGGATCGTCAGCCATTTCGGGCCGCCCATCAACTGGATATTGGCCCAGGCGACATAGGCGATCTACATGGAAAAATAGACAACCAGTATCGTGGAATAATACTGCCGGTAAAAAACGACCAGGGGTGTAAAGACCAATAAAAAGAAGACTGTACGAAAACCGCCCAGAAAAGCGTGCAGCGTCAAATGTTCGGCATAATTGAATCCTTTGCGCAGAAAAAGCAAGTAACTGAAGGCAGCGGCAATCGGTACGCTGATCAGAAAAACAAGGTTGATGTGTTTGGCTACAAATACTGAAACCGGATTGGAATGCGCGCTATCGGCCTACATCAGGTCGAAATAAGCCGTGAGCAACACCGAAAGACCCACCGTGAAGGTCAGGTACTTGAGCGGCTCGTAATATTCCTTGCGTTTACCGGCGATGTATTCCCCGATGGCCAGCCCTGGCCGGATAGCCAATGCTTTAGTCAGGTGTACGATGCCGGAGTCGGCGTGCAGGAATTTTTTGAGCACGTCCTTCCGTACCTCTTTGATTTACATTGCTTTTTGCTTTTTGCAATTTTGCCCTTCTATATGCCCAACAGCCGCGCCCATTCCAGCGGCGTGCCCACTTTCTCCGTCACATCTTCCATGCTGAATGTAAATTCCTCTTTGTTATCGAAGACCAGGCCGGCATACGTTTTCCCAGAGAGCAGGAAAATGCGGCCATCTTTTGCTGTGATTACAATATCCAGGAGTCGTCCCGGAGCTTTGATCAACTGGTCGTTTTTGGGCAGGCTGAAAAACAAACGTTGTTCGCGGTCGATGACACGGGTAGAAGCGGGGATGATTCTGTCCCCCCCGAGCGTCTGGTAACGCGGATAGAGGTATTTGGCCTGGTCGGCAACCTGGAAAATCTGATCCCAGTTGTAGGTGCCGAAGCCGGACACGCTGAGGGTCATGACCATTTGGGTGGTTTTGGTCTGATTTTTTGATTCCTGCGCCATCCGGTCAAAATGCATTTGGCGTATACGTTCTCTCCATTTTTCTATGGTAGCGGCTGCCAGGGCGCGATCGGTAGTGATGCCTGTTCTGTACAGAGAGTCATATCGCTGCTGCATCATTTTTTTGTTTTCATCAAAATAGTCGAACCACATCCGCATGGGCATACACCATTCCCCAGCCGTCTGGAACATATCGGCAGTTGCTGTAAAATGCCGCCAGCGTTGTATGCCATCGAGGGTTTTGTGATGCCGTGCTGCGCGCAGGCGTTCGTATTCTGTAAAAATGAGTGTGGGATTAAATGGAGCGTTGTTGCCGCGTTCGCTGCTGCGGGAAAGCCGGGCGGGTACTTTGATTTCTTCATCTTCATCTCCAAAAACCACGGTACAGTTTGCGCCGCCTTGCGGGTAAATATTCACCTTTGTCCAGTTGCGTTGTTGCCGGAACATCTGGTCGACGCTGTTTTGCGGGTCGGGGCGCCAAAGCATATCGCTGGAGTCTATTAGCCGCGTGAAGAAACATTCTTTAAACGCCGACAATTCGCTGAAAACCTTGTTCAGGTCGTCCGGGAAAAAACGCTCTTCGGTGTCGTAGCGATGCACAATCCGGATGTCGCTCCTGTCCAGGGCACGGAGGAAAAAAGCGTCGCCGCGTTCGGCGTTTTTGCGAAACCAGACAGGCGGCTGGATGGCTCCTGCGGCGTATGCGCGACCCGTCAGGACAGCGTCCTGGAGCCAGGATACCGCGTCGGCAGTATCCGGGATCGGCCAGAGTTCGGGCAGACAATCGAGGTTCAGGTTTTTCCGATTATCCGTGGCAACCTGGTTTTCCGTGAGCACACGGGGACGGAATACCGATGCCAATCCAACCGTGTCTTCCAAAGCCTGTTGACCGTGCGGCACATGCCCCCACTGGTTGGTGGCGTCCGGTAAATAATACAGGGTAGCATCCCTTAAATCTGCCGTAGGTGTAAAGTCGATGTTGTAGTTTTTACCCGGAGCGAGAAACAAATCCGCGCCGTTCTGGCTCACCCGCACTTCAAACATACCGCCGGAATTGAAAAAGAAAGCGCCGCGTTCGTCCTCGTAATGCATGGGCATACCGGCAGCCAGAAAGTCAGCCATCGTGCGATATTCGCGAAACAGCAGGTCCACCGCGCCGCTCACCGGACTGCCGTCGGCATATACCAGCACCCCGCCGGGAATGCGCACCTTGTTCCCGGAAACCGGGCTTCGGTACTGGATACCTTTTTCGGCTGTAAAACGCACCTGTTGTATTGGTACGGTATTGCGTTGGTACCAGTCCGGCCGCTTTTGAGCGCTTGACAGACTGGTAAACGGCTTATCGTTGGCTGCAAACGGTAGAACGCCCGCATTCAGCGGATCGAGGACGGGGTGATTGCTAATTCCCGCGATATTTTGCTGCACCGAACTGTCTGCCGGCGCAGGAGAAACAGGTGTTTCAGGCGTATAATATTGCCAGACGACCCAAACAAGGGCCATTGAACCCAACAAAACCGCGCAGCGGATGCCGTAAAAGTGGAGCCGGAGCCATGTATTGAGCGGCTGCTGCCGTTCGGCTATTTTCGACCAGGTATCGGCATCCGGTTTGGGCTGTATGCCTTCGAGTTGTCCGCGGACAAATTTTTCGAGGTCTTGTGTATTTTTATCTTGTTCCATGTTGTTGTCAGATCAAACAGGTGAATAATTTGTCCACCATCAGGCGGAGTTGTTTGCAAGCGCGGGTGTATTGGGAGCGGACACTGCTTTCGCTAATGCCGAGTTCGGCGGCAATGTCGGGGTACGACCAAGCCTCGATGCCGTGCATGTTAAATACCGTGCGGTAGCCCTGCGGCAATTGTTGTACGAGCTGGAGGATCGCCTCGCCATTGAGTTCCGAATCCGGCTGCATATCGAATGCATTGGGCGGCAACTGGTCGTAGTCTTCTGCGAAGCGCAGCGGGTTGTTTTTTCGCAGGTGTTGCAGGGCTGTTCGTACCGTCACCTTGCGCAACCAGGCTTCAAATACCCCGCTGCCATTGTACTGGCCCAGGTCTTTAAAAATAGTCAGAAAACTATCCTGCAGCATATCCTGGGCCTCCGGTCGGTCCCTGGCGTAGCGCAGGCAGACAAGGAATAAATCCGCATGATACCGCTCGAATAACCGGTGTTGCGCACCAGCATCGCCCCGCCGGCATCCTGCTAAAAGTTTTTTCAGTGCTTCTTCCATGATCGGCTTGCTTTATGGTATTGGTGCAGGATGGGGGGGATTTGCTGCATGGAGCGTGGATTTTTTTCTCTCGTAGAGTGAAGGAACACGGATTTGACGGATGAGACACGGATTTTTTCTTTCGTAGAGTAATGGAACACGGATTTGAAGGATGGGACACGGATTTTTCCCTCTCGTAGGAATAATGGCAACACGGATGACGCTGATGACACGGATTGACGCGGATTTTCCCGATTTAGAGTTGA
>JAYSZC010000642.1:0-3591 GCA_043738235.1 Lewinellaceae bacterium
CCTCGTCGGAAGCGATTTCACGGTGACCTTGGTCAGGGTTTCTATCAGCGACTGCACTGCTGAGGGACGCGCCGGATACCGGCTATTATAGAACCAGACATCATTTTTCCGTTCTATAGTGGCCGTCCCGCCTTTGCGGTCCGCAATGAATACTTTGCCTATTTCGGACGGATTTTTTATAGCAAAATCCATATCCCAGTCATTAATAGTACCGGTTTGGCCGCTTTTCAGGCGCCATGCATACCAGGTTCCCAGGCCCAGCCCGGCGAAGAGCACTGCCAGCAGCAGAGTTCGTTTCATACTCAGTCAAATTTTTTCTTTAAAAAATGCGCGATAGACACAGGAAGGGCGCATGATTTGGCAGGCCAAAAAGCAAATTGAGGACGGCAAAAAAACGACTTTTCGGCGACTTTATCTCCATTATCATCGGGCATACGGCCGTCCGGTGAATAAAAAAGTCTGCCCTGCATTGCGCAGAGCAGACACATCAAAACAAAACGAAAAACCAACTTTTTATTTGTACCAGACGGTTTGGGGGATGATATTGAGATATTTTCATCCAATTTATTGATTGTCAACAAAATATCTCAATATCTCAATATCCTAATACCTCAATATCCCAATATCTCACTCGACTCAACCGTCAGTTCTAGTTTTGAGCCGTACCGGAATCACCCGGGCTTTACCGTCGCGAATGACAGACACATCCACTGTTTCACCCACTTTAGAACGACCGATGTACTCCATGAGTTCTGAGGTGGTTGTCACATTTTTGCCATTTATTTTCGTAATGATATCTTTTTGCAGGATTCCGGCCAGTGCAGCAGAACCTTGAAGGTCTGCCACTTCTACTACAGCAACGCCTTTTGAGTATTCGATATTGAGTTCGCGGGCAACGTTGGAATCCATGGTGGCAATATTTACGCCGAGATACGCGCGTTTGAAGGTGCCGTATTTAATCAGGTCGTCGGCGATACGTTTGACCAGGTTGACCGGAATGGCGAAGGAATAACCTGCAAACACACCCGTCGGGGTTGCGATGGCTGAATTGATGCCAATCAAACGGCCTTCCACATCGACCAGGGCGCCGCCGGAATTACCAGGATTGACGGCAGCATCGGTTTGGATAAACGATTCGATGGCACGCCCGCCTTTGATGATGTCGATGTCCCGCGCTTTTGCGCTGATAATCCCCGCTGTAACGGTTGAAGTGAGGTCAAACGGATTGCCGACTGCCAGCACCCATTCTCCTACTTTTACATCGTCGGAATTGCCAATTTCAATAGCGGGTAGGTCTTTGGAGTCAATTTTTATCACGGCCATATCGGTGTTTTCATCGCGACCCACCAGCCGCGCCTTGAATTCGCGGTTATCGTGCAAGGTCACTTGAAATTCGTCGGCAAACTCCACCACGTGGTTGTTGGTCAGGATGTAACCGTCTTCGGTGTAAATCACGCCGGAACCGGTACCTGAACGCGGCTGTTGTTCGTATTGAAAACGTTGTCCGAAGAAATATTGAAACGGATCGACAGAACGTTGATTGCGTTGGCGCTGCACAGCCGCTTCCTTGCTTTCGGAGGCTTTGATATGCACAACGGCATCCATCGAACGTTCGGCTGCTTTTGTAAAATCGAAAGGAACCGGCGCGCCGCCATAATTTGCCTGCCGGGCATACGAAGTTGTTTCAGGAATTTGAACGACCTGTGGTTTTTCGAGCAATTTTGCTGCACCAAGTGTCATCAGGCCACCGGCAGCGCCGGCAAGGAGTGTGGACCAAAATTTATTCATAATGCAAACCAATTGAAAAAGATGGGTGAATAACTTTGTTGAACGAGATGGCTAAGAAACGCATGAAAGGCGTATTTGCTGCCGGAAAAAGACATTTTAACGTCCTGTTAACCACGATAGCCGACTACGCCTTATGGTGTAAAAGCAGGGTCTGAAACGTCAAAATTTTGCGTCTATGATAAGCCCGCTTACCTTCGACCGACCAATTACAGTTTTTGACCGACCAACACCGCTGATGAAGCGTTTTTTAGAAGAACCGAACGCGCTGGAGAAACTCCTTCAACCGGAAAATGCCCTGGAGGAACTGCTGCTGACAATCCCCGAATTTCGTTACGGGTTGTTGTGGGGCGAGCCGCGTTATGGCCACCCCGAAGGCCGTGTTTGTTTCCATGTCCGGGAAGTGTACAATAATATCGACCTGATAAAGGGACTGGCAGCGGAAGACAGGCGCAGGTTGCGGCTGATTAGCCTGGCGCACGACACCTTCAAGTTTGCGGAAGATCGCACCCGGCCCCGCGACTGGTCGAAACACCACAGCTTGCTGGCCCGGCGTTTTATGGAACAGTACACCGACGACCCGGTTATTTTGGACATCATCGAAACGCACGACGACGCTTATTACATCTGGCTGGATGCGCGGCACGACCAGACGCTGCCCGATGCTCGCCGCACTTCACTCGGCCTGCTGCTCCAACGTTTGGATCACTGCCTTCAGATGTACTACCTGTTTTTCAAGTGCGATACACAAACGGGCGATAAAACCCAAGCGCCATTGAAGTGGTTTGAAAAAACGGCGCCGGGGATAGTGGTGGTGAGAATCAAGGATAGTGTTTAGTGTTTGGTGTTTAGGGCGCTTTGCCTTTGGCATTAACGTAATTCAGGCCAAATTACCCACACATGCCAAAGGCGAAGCGTCCTAAACACTAAACACCATACACTAAACAGTCAGCCAGAAATTATTCATCCCTTCCCCCTGAATAATGCTGATTTCCTGCGCATTCAGCAATTCCAGCAAGGCGAGGAAAGTTACAATGGCGTGGATACGATTGTCCAATATCAAAAAAAGGCTTTCAAAATCTGTTTTTACCTCTCTTTGCAGGCGGTCTTTGATGTATTCGCGCTGATCCTGAATGGTGTAGTTGTAATTGTACACCGTATGTATCCGCTTGGCCTTTTTTTCTTCCTCGAAACGATTCAGCAGCCGCTCGAACACCCGCAGCAATTTATACAGGGTAACCGATTCCATTTCCGCGTCGGCTAAGGCGTGCTCAGCCAATTTGCGCAGTTCCGTACCGGCGTAGCCGCGCGGATTCATAAAGGCGCGTACCTCTTCGAGGCGGCGCAATTCTTCGAGCACACTTTTGTAACGTTTGTATTCCATCAGCCGGTCCACGAGTTCGCGGCGGGGGTCTATCTCGTTGCCCTCGTCATCCACCTGTTTGCGGGGCAGCAACATTTTGGCCTTGATCCGCATGAGCGTAGCCGCCACTACGATAAACTCCGAACCCAGGTCGACACTCAGGGATTCCATCTGGCGGAGATAAGCCAGAAACTCATCCGTAATCTGCGCGATGGGAATGTTATAAATATCCAGTTCGTCCCGCTCAATGAAAAAGAGCAGGAGATCGAAAGGGCCTTCAAAGACCGGAAGTTTGATGGTAAAAGTACCGTTGGACATAGTTCTTTTGTATCAGCGGAGGCGAAAGTACGGAAAGGTGCAACTTTCAGCAGGGCGCTTTTAAAAAGAGGCCGTGGAAATGGTACTTTTGCTTTGAGAAGGGCTTGAAGGTTTGAAAAGTTTGA
>JAYSZC010000643.1:0-1474 GCA_043738235.1 Lewinellaceae bacterium
CGTAGTTAATCAATGCATCCTCTTTGACCGATTTGTCGAAATTCATGCTGGATGCCTGTCCGAAAGCATTGCGCGCCGCAAATTTGTTTTTGGTACGCAGGTATGCATCGCCGAGGTGGTACAAACCATTTTGCCCCAGCAGGGAGTCTTGTTTGGTGAGGTGCTCGAAGTTTTCAATAGCCGGTTTGTAAAAACCGGATTGATACTGCGCATAACCGATCTGGTAGTAATCGGCGGGGCGCAGTGTAGCGCCGTTGGTAGCGGCAAATTCGAGGTAAGGCAGCGCATTCTTATAGTCGCCGCGTTCATAGTAAGCCTGGCCGACGAGTTGATTGAGTTCCGGGCGGTTTTTGATGTTGGTGTCTTTGGCTTTGGCCGCGCCGAATGCGATTACCTGGTCGTATTTTTTCTGGTGCGCGTAAATCTGGGCGATGTAATAGGGTACGCTTTGTTTGTATTTGTCAGACTGTTCGCAGCGCTGAAAACTTTTGAGGGCTTCGTCGTACTTTTTTTCAAAAAAGGAGCAGCAGGCGGAGTAGTAATTGGCGGGGTAGTACCATTCGCTGCGGGTATTTTCCTTTAAAGAGGCAAAAGCGCCTTTCGCGCGGCTGAATTGTTTGGTCACAAAAAAGGCATACCCTTTTTTGAACTGAATCTCGTCGCGTGTGGCGCCCGAACCTGCCGGCGCCATATCGTAGTAAGTGAGGGCCTTGTCGTATTCTTTGTTGTCGAAATAGTAGTTGCCGATTTCGAGTGCGGCCTGGCTGGCCACAGGGGAAGGGGCATTTTCGCGGAGGAAGTCGAGCGTAAGTTTTTCGGCTTCCGGCAGTCCGAGCCGCACGGCGCTTTTGGCGTAGTACAGTTCGGCGTCTGTTTTGACTGCTTTCCACTCCGGTTCATTGACCGGGCGAAGCAAATCGATCGCCGTGCGAAATTCTTTTTGCGCCAGTCCGTAGATTTGTTGGTCGAAGAAGTCCACCCCGCGTTTATAGGCGAGTGTGGCTTCGGTGAAGACGGAAGTTTGCTGGGCATTCAGCGCGAATGCGAACAGCAGCAGAAAGATAGAAGTGATGCCTTTCCGAAGGTTCATAATTGACAGGTTGGTTTAGCGACCGGCTCCGTTAAAAATGCGGCGCCGCTCAGAACGATTTTTATACTTTAATTCGTGTAATTTTGATGTCTGACGGGATAAAGGTCGGCTGATTTTCAATGATTTGTCATAATCTCCTTGCACAACACCGGTAACGTTCGATATAACAAACGAGGGGCCGAAAAATGCCGTTTATTGGGCTGTTTTTTTGAGGAAATTTTAACATGGCAAACAAAACGCCAAATATGCCGCGAAAATATGTATTGTGGACAAAACGATGTGAAAAGTGTTAAAAATCGTGAGTGGTGAGTGGCATTCCGTTAAGCAATGTCATTGACTCAAGGATAGTGAAGAGGTGTCATTTGCGACGCAGGAGCAAGTGAC
>JAYSZC010000644.1:0-9401 GCA_043738235.1 Lewinellaceae bacterium
CCGCAGCTTTTTTAAGTGCCCAATGGCGCCGTCCGGTAATGATGAATTACCGGGTGGATCCCGATGTATTGAAACCGTATTTGCCCGCATTTACCGAACTGGATATCTGGAATGATACCTGTTATGTCAGCCTCGTGGGCTTCCGGTTTTTGAATACCCGTTTGAAAGGATGGCGCATACCCTGGCACGAACATTTTACGGAAATCAATCTCCGTTTTTATGTGCGGCGGCACGATCCGATAGTAGGCTGGAAGCGCGGGGTGGCATTTATCAGCGAACTGGTGCCTTTGCCGGCCATTGCCTGGGTGGCGAACACCGTATATCGGGAACATTACGGCGTGCGCACCATGCGCCACCACTGGCAGGAACAAAAGGATATTTTACAGGTGGAATACGCCTGGAAAGAAAAACGCCGCTGGCATTCCTTTGGGGTGCAAAGTGAAGCAAGTCCGGTAACGATGAAGCCGGGCAGCGAAGCGGAATTTATCATAGAACACTACTGGGGCTATGCCCATCACAACGCCAAGCAGACCATAGAATACCAGGTGGAACACCCGCGCTGGGAGCTGTATCCCATCAAAGCCTGGCACGTGGAAGTAGATTTCGAAGCGGTGTACGGCCCTGCGTTTGCACATTTGAATAACACGGAGCCGTTATCGGTGTTTCTGGCCGAAGGTTCGGAAGTGACTGTGCGCGACAGGTTGATGATTGAGGGGTAAGGTCAGGGCAAACGCATCAAAATTATTGATTCCTGATAGCTTTTTTTATACAAATACCAAACAGATGTGTCATGCAGAGCCGTAGGCGAAGCATCTGAGGGCGTAGCAGAAAATACAAAATATTTAAGGCTATGCCCTCAGATGCTTCGCCTACGGCTCTGCATGACACATTTGTTTGGCATTACGTGTAAAAAGGCCATTAAGAATCAACACCGCAAAACTTACTTTTTGATTCCCTCTTCCGCCATTTGTATCACCTCCTGAGCAAAAGGTACTTGTGGATATTGCTCAGCAATAGACAAAGCCTCTTTAAAACATGCCTGGCTTTGTGCTGAATTTCCTAAAGCCTCATAAACTAACCCGCCGATTATCAACGTTCTTGCTAATTCCAAATTCTGGGCGTCAGGGCTGACCTGTGCTAATTTTCGCCTTATGGGCAGGCATTCTTCAAGATACTTTTCTGCCTCTTTGGGGGTTTCCATATTTAAAATAATGAGATTACTCAAAGTCATGGCGACATCGGGCAAAAAAGCATCTGGGGTTTTCTTTGCTAATTGCCTGTAAATTTTCAAAGCTTCGTTGAAAGCGGCTTCGGCTTGCGGCATTTTTTGATTGTGGCTGTAAAATATGCCCAGATTATTCAAAGTCATGGCGACATCGGGCAAAAAAGCATCGGGGTTTTTCTCTGCCAATTGCCTTCTTATTTTCAAGGCTTCGTTGTAAGCGGCTTCGGCTTGTGGCATTTTTTGATTGTCGTTGTAATACAATCCCAGATTATTCAAAGTCATGGCGACATAGGTCAAAAAAGCATCGGGGTTTTTCTCTGCCAATTGCCTGTAAATTTTCAAGGCTTCGTTGTAAGCGGCTTCGGCTTGCGGCATTTTTTGATTGGAGGTGTAATAATTCCCCAGATTATTCAAAGTCATGGCGACATTGGGCAAAAACGCATCGGGGTTTTTCTCTGCCAATTGCCTATAAATTTTCAAGGCTTCGTTGTAAGCGGCTTCGGCTTGCGGCATTTTTTGATTGTCGCTGTATAGTATGCCCAAATTATTCCAAAAAGCCGCTTTCAATTCAGGTGTTTGGGCCAAAGCCAGTGCTTTTTCGAAGTAAGCGGTGGCTTCGTGTTTTTTGTTTTGGGCAGCAAGAAAAGAAGCCAAATCCCAGATATTGTCCACATTGGCTGAATCCAGGTCTACCCTTAGCGCTAAACAAAACCAGACGCTGTCCCATTCGAATGTTGCCTTGTGGAGGTCGGCTTTCAAGCCCAGCACTTGCATGAGGTCTTGTGTCCTTTGCTGTTGTATGGAATCGCGCTGGTCTGCTTCATTTCGGATATTTGCAATGGTTTTCCTTTCCGCAAGAATATTGTTCGCCTGGCTGACGAGGTTCGCCCCCCGCAGCACCTGCAAAGCTTTGTCCAATTCGCCTTGCTGAAACAGCCTGAATGATTCCCGATACAAGGGCGCGGCGTCATCCAGGTTGACCGGTGCATAGCGGCGTGCCAGGTCTTGTGCCTGTTCCTCTATTTTGGAAGCAAAGGCCTGGAGTTCGGCATATTCTTGTTGCAGTTTTTCTATGACAGTTTTGTTCTTTGCCGCATCCTTTTGCAAAGTCTCGATTTGTTCGCCTTTCTTTTTCAGCTGGGCAGCCAGGTTCTTTTCTGCTTCAGTTTTGCCTACCTTATAGATTTGGCGGCGGTATTCCGCTATTTTTTCGGGTTTTGCCATCGAGAGCCGCACCAAATCGCGTTGGCCTGTTATGGCACTTAAACCGTCCATATTCACCACTTGTAAACCTTCTTTTTTGACAATCAATTGCGCTGATGTCTTTTCAGGCACCCCGACAAAAACAAGTTTGAAGCTGCCATTGGCCTCGGTGATTTGGCGGTTTGCCCTTTCAAAATCATCTTCTACAGCGGCATTGGGAACGAATTGGCGTTTGCCCGTTTCGTATTCGCTGTTGTGGATAGAAACAATGCCCTTGATTTCGGATTGCTGGGCGGAAAGGGTCGCTGCTAAAGCGAGGAAAAGGATAGGGGTGCTGCGTTTCATTGTTTTTGGTTGTAGTGGTCAACGAATTTGGATACCTTATTTTTCCATCACCACATTATACGGCCGATTGTCTTGTGGAAAAACCTTTGTGGTAATGGATTTAAAACCTTTGGCTTTGAAAAACACCTCTTGTTCCTGCCGGTGGTCCGTTTCGGGAATCAGGATTTCGTAGCGCCCCAAATCGTCTGTTGTATCGCGCAAATCACCAACGGCGACAACCACCCCCGGCAATTCTTTATCCCGGTACAACACCCGACCAAAAACTTTGCCCAGGTTTTGCAAGCCCACGCGCAAGGTGATACGCCCGTCCGCAGGAATGGTGTAAAGCGAATCGGGATGTAGCGGGCGATATGGTTCTGAAAAATCCACCTTCAAACGGACTTTATCGCCGACTTTCACATTTTTGAACGAAGCCGCGCCTTTGCTGTCGATGTCTTCCTGCTTGACATCGCCCCCTTCCACCATCATCTCGATTTTACCCTGTTGGCGCATGACAAATTCGCCGCTTTTGTCCTCGACCATGACAGTGACATTGGTTATTTTTCCTCCATCATTGGGTTTGATGTCCAGATAATTTAAAATCTCAGCCAGGTTAGCCAAAATAGCGACCAAAGCGACTAGGCCGGCGCCAAGCCAAAGCAGCCGTTTTTTGGTGAAAAATCCCGCTGATACGGAGGTGTCTAATTCATTAATAATCGCCAAAGCCGTGTTGTTGATTTTATTCAACTCAATGCCTAACACGGAAGGGTCTTCCAGATTCCCCAATTTTTGCCTTTCATAATTGGCATAACGTGCAGACAATTCGATCACCTGACTATGCAATTCGGTATGATTACTAGTAATCGCCAGTAATTCAGAAATGACTTGTTTCGTTTTGCCTTTGGCAAGTGCTGCTCTGAGTGGGTGATTCATCAATTTGTACTGTTTTTAGAGAACAAAAATATGCAATAAACTATTATTTCTATTTTTCGCATGTCCCAAAGCCGGGAATATTTGTTATTCTTCCATTCACGTTCTATTTTTCACCGACAATTTTGAAATAAATCAATATGCGACCATCCCGTAACAGATTTTTTGGCGCTCCGGCCCCGAACTTCCACCCGTTTTTTGCGCCCTTTTTAAACAAAAGGCTCCTGCTTTGGCTGCCCTTGTTTGGGTTGTTTTTGTTGTCGTCCTGTGCTGACAAGACGCCGCCGCGCATCCTGATTTTTTCCAAAACAGCCGGTTACCGGCACGCCTGCATCCCGACGGCCACGGCGGCCTTGCGCCAGATGTGTTACCAGAACGGTATCGCCGTCGATACCACGGAGGAAGCCGAAGATTTTACGGAAAACAACCTCAAACGCTACAATGCAGTGGTATTCCTTTGCACCACGGGCGACGTGCTTTCTCCAACACAAGAGGCTGATTTTGAAAGATATATACAAGCAGGCGGCGGCTTTGTGGGCATCCATTCCGCAACGGACACGGAATACGGCTGGGGCTGGTTCGGCGGTCTGGTGGGCGCTTATTTTACCAGCCACCCGGAACAGCAAAACGCCACTTTGCACGTTGAAAACCACGACCATCCCGCTACCAAACACCTGAAAGGCAATGACTGGGTGCGTTTTGACGAATGGTATAATTTTAAAAATATCAACCCCAATACCAACGTGCTGCTTACCATCGACGAAAAGAGCTACAAAGGCGGCGCCAACGGCGATACGCACCCCATGAGCTGGTACCACGAGTACGACGGAGGCCGGGCTTTTTACACGGCGCTGGGCCATACCAATGAAAGTTATGCCGAGCCTGATTTTATGAAACACGTGCTCGGCGGTATCAAATATGCCATCGGCAAACAAAAACGCCTCAACTACTTAGCCACCCGCACCCCGGAACAACCCGATCCGACCCGTTTTGTCAAAACCGTCATCGCCAATGAACTGACGGAACCCATGGAACTCGATATGTTTCCCGACGGGAAAATTATTTTTATCGAACGCCGGGGCAATATCAAACTCTACAATCCGGGCACGGGTTTAGTCACCATTGCGCACCGTCTGCCGGTCTATTCCGAACAGGAAGACGGCCTGATGGGGCTGGCAATCGACCCCAATTATGCCGAAAACAACTGGATTTACCTGTACTATTCTTCGCTCGGCGATCAGGCTGTCAACACCTTGTCGCGTTTCATCTTTCGCGGCGATTCGCTGGACCGGGCTTCCGAAAAAATGATCCTGCAAGTGGCAGTGCAGCGCCAGGAATGCTGCCATACCGGCGGCTGTATCGAATTCGATGCGGAAGGCAACCTCTTTCTAAGCACTGGCGATAATACCAATCCATTCGCCTCGGCAGGATACGGCCCCATGGACGAAGCGTCGGGCCGCAGCCCCTGGGATGCCCAGAAATCGTCGGCTAACACAAATGACTTGCGGGGTAAAATATTGAGAATCAAACCATTGGCTGACGGTTCGTATATTTGCCCTGCCGGTAATTTGTTTAATCAAAACGCAGTTACCCTGCAATGGGGCAGCCCGGAAAGCAAACAAATGACCACCAACAGCCAGCAGCAATCGGGCAGGCCGGAAATTTATGTGATGGGTTGTCGCAACCCCTATCGCCTTTCCATCGACGACCGCCGTAAATTGTTGTTCTGGGGAGAAGTCGGCCCCGATGCCGGCGAACCGGACAGCACCCGCGGCCCCGCAGGCCACGATGAGGTGAATCGCGCCCGGGCCGCCGGTTTTTTCGGCTGGCCTTACTTTGTGGGCAACAACAAACCCTACCACGATTATAATTTTGCAACGAAAGTATCCGGCAACCCCTTCGATCCCCTGCACCCCATCAACAACAGCCCGAACAATACCGGCAGCCGCGAACTGCCGCCCGCCCAACCGGCATTTATCTGGTACCCGTACGGCAATTCGCCGGAGTTCCCGCTGCTGGGCAATGGCGGTCGCAATGCCATGGCCGGCCCGATTTACTACTGCGACGAATATCCCGCCAAAACCCGCCTGCCCGACTATTACGATGGCAAATTGATTACATACGACTGGATGCGCAACTGGATGATGGCCGTCACCATCGACTCCTCGGGCAATTTCAGCCGCATGGAAAACTTTGCTGATTCGCTCCGTTTTTCGCGCCCGATGGATATGATCGTGGATAAAAACGGAACCATCTGGCTGCTCGAATACGGCACGCAGTGGTTTTCTTCCAATGTCGACGCCCGCCTCAGCCGCATCGATTATGTGCGCGGCAACCGTCCGCCGGTTCCTTCCCTACAGGTTGATAAAAAGGCAGGCAGCGCCCCGCTGGAAGTGGTGTTTAGAGCATCCGGCACCAAAGACTATGACAAAGACCGGCTCAAATTTGAACTCGATTTTGGCGACGACACCAAATGGGAATCGGATTATATGCGCCTTCCATCGGTGCAGGCAGGTTTGGGCGGGAATGCTAAACCTTTGGAAAAGAACCTTTTAGACAGCATTTCCCATGTTTACCAAAAACCGGGCGATTACGAGGCTATCCTCAAGGTAACCGATCAGACCGGCGCATTTAAAACGGCGAAAATAAAAATCAACGTAGGCAATGAGCCGCCGGTGGTGTACTGGAATTTCGGTGGCAAAAACCGCAGTTTCTACCAGCCGGGCGATATGCTGAACTACCAGTTGATGGTAGAAGACACCGAAGACGGCTCCCTGCAAAGCGGCAGGATTTCGGCAGCGTCCGTGGCTACCACCATCGATTACCTCGAAACAGGATTCGATATCACCAGCATCGCGCAAGGTCACCAGGCAGCCATGCAGCAGGCGGAATATGCCAAAGGAAAAACCCTGACGGAACGTTCCGACTGCAAAACCTGCCATGCCATCGATCGAAAGATCAACGGGCCTTCGTATCAGGATATCGCCGACCGCTACCGCGACAATGACTTTGCGGTGCGTAACCTGTCCAGAAAAGTTATTCAGGGCGGCGCAGGCAACTGGGGCGAAACGGTCATGAGCGCCCACCCGCAACTTTCACCGGAAGATGTCGGAGAAATGGTGCGCTGGATCCTCTCGCTCGGCGCGGTCGCCAAACCCAAACAATCGCTGCCGCCCGGCGGTACTTATGCCCTGGTCGCGCCAAATGCGGAAAACGGCAAAAAGAACCCGCCCGGCACTTTTATTTTTAAAGCATCCTACCGCGACAAGGGAAGCAATACCCAGGGGCCGCTCGAAAGCGGCGAAGTGCTCGCGCTCCGCCCGACTTTCCAACAGGCCGAACAGGCAGACAGTCTTTCCAAAGGCATTATCAGTTTCCGCCCCTTCGCCGGCGATACCGTCCTGCTGAAAGAACTGAAAAGCAAAAGTTTCATCATGTACAAACACACCGACATGACGGGCATTCACGCCATTACACTGGGCGTCGGTCAGGGCGACGGGCGCAATAAATTTGCCGGCGGCAGGATCGAAGTCAGGCTGGACGCACCCACCGGCGCACTGCTCGGAAAAACCGACATCAAGGCAAAAAATACGACACGCATGGAATTTGCAGAAATCAGTGTGCCGATCACACATGTTTCAGACGGAAAATTCCACGACCTGTACCTGGTTTTCAAAAACGAAATGATGACTGCCGAACCGATCACGGCGCTGGATTGGGTAAGGTTTGATATGATGGTGAAGTAGCAGATATAACAGAATTGATATGAAAATGAGGGTGTCTCACAAGAATCAGAGTTAGCAATACCGCAAATTTTTATTTCGTTTTCGCTACCAGAAACTTTCCAGGTTTTAAAAACCTGGAAAGTTTAGCACTCGATAATAAAAAAAATTCTGCTCTCTTTTTGGGCCGGGCCATCTTGGTCCACGCTCATTTTCATTAAGAGTCCAAACCTTTTTCCACAAAAACCATTCTTCCCTTGCACAGTTCAGTTTTTTTATTGAATCTTTGTATCATCGTACCGATACAATATTACACCTGAACAATGAAAATACTGCTGCTTGATAATTTTGATTCTTTCACCTACAACCTCGTCGACTTTTTCCGGCAGTTGGGTTGCACGGTGAAAGTGTACCGCAATACCGCCGACCCGGAAGTGCTGGCCCGGGTCGATTTTGACCTGTTGGTATTGTCGCCGGGGCCTTCCGTGCCGCGCAATGCGGGTAATCTGATGGCGGTGATCGCCAAATTTTACCAGAGCAAACCGATCCTGGGCGTGTGTTTGGGCCACCAGGCGCTCATCGAATTTTTCGGCGGCACTTTAGCCAATATCGCGCCGGTGCATGGCAAATCGGTACCCATCGAACACGATGGCCGGGGCATTTTTACCGGTATCGAGCAGAATTGCAACATTGCGCGGTACCACTCTTGGGCCGGGGTCACTATTCCCACAGAATTTGAGGTGAGCGCCCGCTCGGCCGATGGCGTGGTGATGGCTATCCGTCACAAACGCCTGCCGATAGAAGGCATTCAATTTCACCCGGAATCGGTGTTGAGCATGAAAAACAACGTCGGGATGCGCATGTTGCGTAATGTGGTGGAAGGCCGCATTGCCTCAGGCAACCGCATTTACCACGAGCTTTCGCACAAACTGCAAACCAACACAGCGCTTGCTGCCGAAACCCTGGCACAATTCCTCCGGGCGGTGGAAGAAGGGCAACTTTCCGAGGATCAGAAACAGATTCTGCTGGTTTCGCTGAGTCATAAATTGCGTAATACCAATGAGTTAAAAACATTTATCGACGCGCTGATGCAGTTCAGTACGCCGACCGGGCAAACATTTTCAGGTGCGCCCGTCGATATATGCGGCACCGGCGGTTCGGGGCTGCCGCGGATCAACACCTCCACGCTGGCGAGCCTGCTGCTCGCGCATTGCGGACTGAAAATCGCCAAACACGGCAACCGCGCCGCTGCCGGACGATTCGGCAGTTTCAACCTGCTGGAAAGTCTCGGCGTACCCATTCGTTACGATCCCGAACAAGCCGCCCGCAGCCTCGAATCCTCGAATGTGGCTTTTGTTTTTGCGCCGGATATTCATCCCATATTCCGGCATTTTGCGCCTGTCCGCGCTAAAATCGGGGTGCCGACGGTGTTCAACGTGTTGGGGCCGCTGGTTAATCCTTACCTGCCGGAACGCCAGTTTATCGGCACCGCTTTCGCCGATCTGATGGACGTTATTTTTGAAACAGGTATTAAAATGGGCAAAAAACACCTGATCGTCGTGCGCGGCCATGACGGCCTGGATGAAATCTCGGTGAGCGTGCCCACCCGCGTGCTCGAATACCGCGACGGCAAGACGTACGATTATGAAATCTGTCCGCAGGATTTTGGTATGGAGGTTGTTCCCTTCGATGCCGTCAGCGCGGACAACCAGGATGTTTGTCTGGCGATCGCGCAGGACATCCTGGCCGGGCGTCCGGGCAGTCAGCATTACAAGTTAGTGGCCGCCAATGCCGCATTTATTTATACGAAGTTTGTGGAAAATATTCCATTGCCGGAGGCCTTTCAAAAAATGGAACAATTGATTTTCAACGGAGTGTTGGGGCAGGTTTTGGAACAATATAAGGCGACCTATAACGAGGTGGTTCCGGCGTAGGGTTATTGTCCATACAAGTGACGAGGTGTCATCTGCGAGGCACGAGCAGGTGACATCTCGGAA
>JAYSZC010000645.1:0-3581 GCA_043738235.1 Lewinellaceae bacterium
TCGTGAACTTGTTTTTTAAGCGTTACTTAACGGTGTATGAATATGAAAGAAAAATTAAAGAACAGAGAAACCCTGAAAAGTTTTTTCAGCAAAGGGCAGTTCCCTTCCGAGGTCCATTTTTCTTATTTGATCGATTCAATGGTCAATAAAATGGATGATGGATTTTCTAAAACGGACGAAGATGGCCTGAAACTTTCGCCCACTGGAAAAAAAGACAGCCTGATCAGCTTTTTTAATAACCCGGCAGATGCCGACCCCAGCTGGCAGTTTAACCTGAAAAAAGATGAACAAGGGAACAACCTTTCCGTGGATATTCCCGGGGTTGTTAAAGGCGAACCGGTTCATAACAGCCGCTTGTTTCTGGCAGGCAACGGCAGGATCGGATTAGGCACGGAATCACCCAAAACCGATATCGATATGGAAGGTACGGTTGGCATCCGCAGCAGGGTTGGCACGCATCTCATCGGCCACGTCGACGGGAATGGTAAATGGCAAAAATTATTTCCGGAGCCATTAAAAGGTATTCATGCGTTCGAAATTGTGGCGCGTATCGACGGCCCTCCACAAAGAGGCAAATATGCCCTTACCCATGCTATCGCAGTGAGTACGTACGGGAAAGGAGCCAATGGTATCAAGCAGACCCGTGCTTATTTCGGATGGTTCTTGAATCGGATTGAATTTCGCTGGGTTGGCAACTCTAATTTCGACTATAACCTGGAGGTGCGAACCCGCACCAATTTCGGTTTTAAAAGCGAGCAGGACAAAACGCCTTGCCAAATCTTTTTTCATGTAACGCATTTGTGGGATGAATCTATATTTAAATAGGTGTGCAGTATGAGTTAGTACTAAATCTTCTGTAACTCATTGATCTACATTGCTTTTTGCCCTTTGCTATTTTTGCCCTTTTACTTAAATCATGAATGAACCCTTTTATATTTCGCGGGAAAAACCTGACCAACGCAGTATGGATTACGAGGCGTTGCGGCAGGAAGGCATCGCATTGCTACAGCGACACGCATCGGATATCTGGACGGACTACAACGTCCATGACCCGGGTATAACGATCCTCGAATATTTGTGCTACGGCATTACGGATATCGGATATCGCTGTAATTTTTCTATTCGCGATTTCCTGTATTCGAAAGATATAAACCGGCCTGATCCGGTCAATAATGCTTTTTTCCAGCCCCAGGAAATCCTGCCCAGCGCAGCACTAACGATAGCAGATTACCGAAAACTGATTATTGATCGCATTGTAGAAGTGCAAAACGCCTGGATTATTCCACTTAAAGAACAAAAACAGGGCTTTAAAGGCTTGTATGCCGTTCGTATTCAAGTCAAGGACGAACTACTCAACAAAACAAATGAGGCAATCATAGCAGAAGTACTGGATCTGCTTTCAAGTAACCGGAACTTGTGTGAAGATGTGGAGTCTGTCGTAATTCTGGAGCAGGTAAAGCTGGATGTGTCGGCAAAAATAGAACTCGAAAACGACGCCTCTGTGGAACATGTACTCGCCGCTGTCCTGCATCAGATCGAACACCTGGTTCCGGAGATTCACATTTCCAGTCTGGAAGATCTGCAGGCTGAAGGCCTGTCCATGAATGAGATCATGGAAGGCCCCGAACCAATGCACGGCCTGATAAAAACCGGCGATTTAAAATCCTTGCCGCCGGCGATTTATGTCTCCGAAATCCGGGATATTATGAATGCGACCTCCGGTATCAGCAGGGTGGAAGAAGTGCGCCTTAAAGTAGAATCGGGCGTCGAAATCTCCGTAGAATACAACCTCGGCAACCATATTTATCCCGTTTTGAGCGACCGGATGAAAAGCCCTGCCGAAAGCAATTATCCCATTAATTTTTACCGGAATGGCAGGAAGGTCAATCCCAATTTATCATTGGCCATGCAGATACTGAAGGCCTCTACGGTAAAAGAATCTTCCAATTACCAGCACCTTTTGAACTTTTCAAAACCGACGCCGGTCATCCATAAAAAACTGCAGGACATTGGCATGTATTATTCCATACAACGTTTTTTTCCGGTCGTTTATGGAATAGGCGCTTATGGATTATCGAAAGACGCCGGCGTATTGCGCCATGCCCAGGCCCGTCAGTTAAAAGGATACCTGGCCCTGATGGAGGTTTTCCTGGCCGATTATCTCAAAAAACTCACCCAAATCAAATATTTGTTTTCCATCGAAGCGGAAAACGAACAGACTGTTCCTGAAAACTCGAAACCGCTGAGCGCAGCGTATCTGGCCGAACTGCTGGCCGATATTCCGGATGTCGAGCCGCTTTGGAATAGTGGTAACAGTGAACCGGCCGCTCCTTTAAACCCGGAAACAATACGATTAAAAACCCAAAGCAAGGATGAATTAAATATCGAAAACCGGCATCAGTTCATCAACCATTTGCTGGCTCGCTTTGCGGAAACCATCGATGAGTCTCTGTTTTGCCATGACCTTTTCACACATCAAAATGTTGAAGCACTGCGAAAAGCCGCGCTGGAGGCCAAGTGCCGGATACTTCGGGAATACGATACCCTGAGTCGGAACCGCGGGCTTGGATTTGATTACAGGGCCGAAAAAACCAGCGGAGATGAAACAACCGGCAGCTGGGGCGCCGGCGTTTCAGGATTTAAAAAACGAATCTGCGCCTACTTAAACATCAGCCGTTTTGAAGACCGCTCATTGACCGCTTTTTTCCCATTTAAAGGACATAAACTTGAAAAAATAACCCATCAAAACACACAAAAAGAGGATGCCCCCAAACTTCCGTTGCGAACCCTGATCAAACACGGCGCACTTGAATCCTTCTATGAAATTGATAAAACCGCGGAAACTGCTCACTGGAAAGTAGCATTCAAAATGCCTGCTGAAGGTGATCCTGCGTATGAAAAAGCCGGTAGTTATCCTTTATATGAAGCAGCGCAAAGTGCTGAAGATGCCATAAAATGGCGGGACGAATTCATCCGGGGTGTTGTAAAATTTGATGCGGAAAGCAAAGGGTTATTTGTACTGGAACATATTTTATTGCGCCCGCGATTGAGCAATGATAACATTCAAATAAAGGTCGTTATTCAAGAAGGCGATATCGACGTGGAATTCGTAAGTGTCGGATTCGGAGACCCGGAAAAAATGGATAATATCGCCGAAAAACTACTCTTGCTTGCTTCCAGGCAAGAAAATTACGCGATATTGCAAGACGGGCCTTATGATTTCCCTGTAATTACCCAATCCAACCGACCGGTCCTCATCAGTACCCGCAATTATGGAAAAACCCAGGCACTTGCCTTGCAAAAGGCATTGATCAAACTTTTCACAGAAACACTAAAAGAAGCGCCTGGAAACGTAAATAAATGGATTGAACAAAAATCTATTCCGGCTAAAGGCCTGGACCTGAATGAGTTTTACGCCCACCGGCTCAGTGTCGTATTGCCCAACTGGCCCGTAGATTTTATGGAGAAAGAGGGCCAGCTGTCAGTGGAACACCTTGTGGCACAACACGTTCCTGCACACCTGCGGGTCGACTTTCACTGGCTTTCATGGACTGATTTTAAGAAATTTGAAAGCCGTTACA
>JAYSZC010000646.1:0-3580 GCA_043738235.1 Lewinellaceae bacterium
CTCAAACGACATGAACTGCGACAAAAGGACTTAGACAAGTACCAAACTTAAAGTGACAAAGTAGAACTAAGTCAACGACATTGGCCAAACGGACGTCTCTCACCCTCTCACTTCTCACCCTCTCACTTCTAATGCATGCGTCGTATTTTATTTCTCGATCGCGATGGCTGTATCATTTCCGAACCGCAACCCGACCAACAGGTAGATTCGCTGGAAAAACTCGAATTTATACCCGGCGTCATCTTTGCTTTGGCCCGTCTGGTTCGCGAACGGGATTTTGAATTGGTCATGGTCACCAATCAGGACGGACTTGGCACCGATTCTTTCCCGGAAGCCACATTCTGGCCGGCGCATCATAAAATGATTAAAACCCTTGAAAATGAGGGTATTACATTTCGGGCCGTCCACATAGACCGTTCTTTTAAACACGAAAACCTACCCACCCGCAAACCCGGCACTGCCATGCTGAATGCCTATATGCACAGCCATGTCGATCTGCAAAACTCTTATGTTATCGGCGACCGGCTGACGGATATGCAACTGGCTCAAAATCTGGGCGCCAAAGGTATTCTGTTGCGCAATGATTCCGGTATGCTGGCTGAAAATACTCCCGGGCTGACCTTACAACACCACAGCGGCACGGAATACAACCCGGAAGGCCAGGAAATCCCGATTGACCTGGTGGCAGACAGTTGGGAGCAAATTTACCAATACCTGCGGCTGCCGCAGCGCCATATTCAGCACCGCCGAACCACCCGCGAAACGGATATTTCCATCGACCTCAACCTCGACGGCAAAGGACAGGGCCATATCCACACCGGACTGGGATTTTTTGACCACATGCTCGATCAGTTGGCCCGGCACGGCGGCCTCGACCTCCGCATCGAAGCCAAAGGGGATCTGCACATCGACGAGCACCACACCATTGAAGATACGGCCCTGGCACTGGGCGAGGCGTTCGTGCTAGCCCTAGGCGACAAACGCGGCCTCGAACGTTACGGCTTCACCCTTCCCATGGACGATATGTTGGCGCAGGTAGCCCTCGATTTCGGGGGCCGGCCCTGGCTGGTTTGGGACGCTACTTTCAAGCGCGAAAAAATTGGCGACATGCCAACCGAGATGTTCTTCCATTTTTTTAAGTCCTTTGCCGATGCGGCGCGTTGCAACCTCAACATCCGCGCGGAAGGTCAAAATGAACACCATAAAATCGAAGCCATTTTTAAAGCCTTTGCCAAAGCCGTAAAAATGAGCGTCCGGCGCGACCCGGAGAATAAAGAACTGCCGACAACTAAAGGAATTTTATAAGAACATGGTAGCTGTTCTCAAATACAACGCCGGCAATGTGCAGTCGGTACTTTTTGCACTCGAACGCCTCGGCGTACAGGCCGTCTGGACCGACGATCCGGCTACCTTGCGGGCTGCGGACAAGGTCATTTTCCCCGGACAGGGCGAGGCGTCGTCTGCAATGCAGTACTTGCGGGAGCGCGGACTCGATGAGGTTATTCGTTCCCTGCAACAGCCTGTGCTCGGTATTTGTATCGGTTTACAGTTATTTTGCCGGCACTCGGAAGAAAACGACACCGATTGCCTTGGCATATTTGACACAACAGTGCGGAAATTCAGCGGAACAGGCGGCTTAAAAGTGCCCCAAATGGGCTGGAATCAGTTGATTGCGCCCCGGGGGCCGCTTTTTGTGGGGGTTCCGGAGGGAAGTTTTGTCTATTTTGTACATAGTTATTACGCGGAAGAAAGCCCGCAGGCAACCGTGCTGACGGAATATGGCGAGCGTTTCAGCGCGGGCTTGCAATACAACAATTTCTACGCGGTGCAGTTTCACCCAGAGAAATCAGGCCCATTGGGTCAGAAAATTTTACAAAACTTTCTACATCTTTGATTTTCAAAAACGAATATGGATATAATCCCTTCTTTCGATTTATTAGACGGTAAGTTGGTGCGCTTGCGGCAAGGCGATTTTGAGCAAAAAACGGAATACCCGACAGACCCGCTCGAACTGGCCTATCGCCTCGAAGCAGCCGGTATTCGCCGGCTGCACATGGTCGACCTGGACGGCGCGCGCACGGGCCGCCCCGCCAACCTGCATATCCTGGCGCAGGTCGCTGCCCGTACCCGTCTGGAAATTGACTACGGCGGCGGACTGCGGTCGATCCCTGCCCTCAAACAGGTATGGGATGCAGGCGCCATGCTTTTTTCCGTGGGCAGCGTGGCCGTTTTGGCGCAGGATGAGTTCAGCGCCTGGGTGGAGAAATTCGGCCCCGAAAAATTTATGGTGGGCGCCGACGTGCGCGATCGCCTCATCGCAGTGCACGGCTGGAAAGAAACCACCGAGACCACCCTGTTCGATTTTATCCGGAAAATGGGCACACTCGGGATTCACCACATCTCGGTAACGGACATCGCCCGCGACGGCGAACTATCCGGCCCCGCTGTGGATTTGTACACCGAAATTCTGGCTGAATTTCCCCATCTCCAACTCGTGGCCAGCGGCGGCGTCAGCGATATTGCCGACCTCGAAGCCCTGACCGCTATCGGTTGTGCGGGCGCCATTATTGGAAAAGCGTTTTTTGAAGGCAAAGTGCCGATTGATTATTTCCGCGTACACACTAAAACTTAGAGGCGAGAGGCGAGAGGCAAGAAGCGAGAGGGTGCCAACCCTTGGCGATGAAGGGATAGGCAGGAATTTAAGATCAGGCCATTTTCACTATTTCCAGAGCAAAGCGCTTCCTACCTCTCACTTCTCACCTCTCACTTCTCACCTCTAAAAAATGCTCGCTAAACGCATCATTCCCTGCCTCGACATCAAAGACGGCCAAACCGTGAAGGGTATTCAATTTGAAAACCTGCGCCAGGCCGGCGACCCGGTCGAACTGGCGAAAGCCTACGCCCTGCAAGGCGCAGACGAACAGGTGTTTCTCGACATCACGGCCACCCACGAAGAACGAACCACTTTTGTGGAATTGGTGCGGCGCATCGCGCAGGTACTCGATATTCCTTTTACCGTGGGCGGTGGTATCAGTTCGGTGGAACAGGTGCGGGCGCTTCTCCAGGCCGGCGCGGACAAAGTGAGCATCAATTCGGCAGCGGTCAGGCGACCGGAACTCATCAATGAACTGGCTCAAACATTTGGCAGTCAATGCGTTGTGGTAGCCATAGACGCACGGCTGCACGAAGATGGACAATGGTACGTTTACCTGAACGGCGGGCGCATTCCCACCGAACGCCTGGCGGTCGATTGGGCGCAGGAGGCGGCCCGGCGCGGCGCAGGCGAGATTCTGCTCACATCCATGAACCACGACGGCATGAAAACGGGTTTTGCCCTCGACATCACCCGGCGCATTTCAGAATCCGTTTCAATTCCGGTCATCGCCTCGGGTGGAGCGGGTTTGAAAGAACATTTTAAAGAGGTGTTTGACGCCGGGAAGGCCGATGCCGCACTGGCAGCGAGTATTTTTCATTTTGGGGAAATACCCGTTCCGGTGCTGAAAAAGTACCTCGCAGAGGAAGGGGTGCTGGTGCGTTGAAGGAGTTATGAGTTATGAGTTATGAGTTATTGGAGTTTCAG
>JAYSZC010000647.1:0-3578 GCA_043738235.1 Lewinellaceae bacterium
CGAGTGGCTTACCTTTGGTGGAAATATTATTTTAAGTAGTTGTGTAAAATCAGTTTTGATTAAATTCTTGGTAAATGCCTGATTTTCAACACGGATAACCAATAACTAATAACTGATAACTACTTAAATGCTTGATTATCAACACTAATAATCAATAACTAATAACGGATAACTACTTAAATGCTTGATTTTCAACACTGATAACCAATAACTGATAACGGATAACTTCTATGCATTACCTCGAAACGTTTATACAAGGCTGGCAAGGATATGCGCATTATCTCTGGCAGGAGATATCACGACCGCACTGGGGCAATTTTTTCTACTGGCTGGTCGGTATTTCCGTATTGGTCTATGTACTCGAATTGCTGTTTCCCTGGCGAAAACAGCAATCCGCTATCAGAAAAGACTTCTGGCTGGATACGTTCTATATGTTTTTCAATGTGTTCCTGTTTCACCTGATCGTTTACGCAGCCGTTTCGGATGTGGTGGTGACGGCTTTCAATGATTTCCTGCGCGAGGTTTTCGGCATACGAAACCTGGTTTCCATTCAGGTAGCGTCTTTTCCGTATTGGGTGCAGTTGCTGATCCTGTTTTTGCTGCGCGATTTTATACATTGGAATACGCACCGCCTGCTGCACCGTGTGCCGCGCTTGTGGGAATTCCATAAAGTGCATCACTCCGTTGAAGAAATGGGTTATGCGGCGCACCTGCGCTATCATTTTATGGAAACCATCGTGTACCGCAGCATCGAGTACCTGCCGCTGGCGATGATCGGTTTCGGCATCTCGGATTTTATGCTGGTTTATGTGTTTACGCTGGCCATCGGCCACCTCAACCACGCCAACATTTACCTGCCGCTGGGGCCGCTTCGTTATATTCTGAATAACCCGCAAATGCACATCTGGCACCACTCCAAAACGCTGCCGGAGGGTCGTCACGGCGTGAATTACGGCATTACTCTGAGCATCTGGGATTATCTTTCCGGGAGCGTCTGGATGCCGCACGACGGACGGGATATCGAACTGGGTTTCCCGGATATAGAAAAATACCCGCACGGTTTTCTAGAGCAAGTGGTAGAACCGTTTAAAAAAAGGTAAGCAGTTATCCGTTATTAGTTATTGGTTATCAGTGGTGATAATCAAGCATTTGCAAAGAACTTAATCTCAACTATTTTGCCTGATACTTAAGTAAGAAGGCAAAGGCAAGGCAACACATCATCAGTAATGCGTGGTGTACGCTACGCCTCTCACCTCTCGCTTCTCACCTCTCACCTCTGTTATGTCAAAACGCCGTGATTTTCTTCGCAACAGCCTGCTGGCCGGCTTCGGCGCCGGCCTTTCACCCCTGCCGGCCTCCGCCAAAACGCTCGACACACCACCGGCACCGGATCACAATGACGTCGCGCCTGCGCGCTCCGGCACCCTGAGCCTGCTGCAAACCACCGATGTACATTGCCAGATTCACCCCCACGACGAGATGTTTTGGGAAAACGAGCAAATGGTATTCCGCAAAACAGCCGGGTATGCACCATTGGCGACCATGCTGGATAAAATCAGGAAACAAAACCCCAACACGTTTACGGTGGACACGGGCGATATGTTTCAGGGCAGCGAATTATCGGTCAAAACAACCGGAAAAGCGCTGGTGCCTGTGCTGAATGCACTGCAATACGACTTGTATCTGCCCGGCAACTGGGAAGTGATTTATCATAAAAAGGCGATGCAAACCCTGCTCGGCGGACTCGATGCGCCCAAGGTTTGCGCCAATATGTACCACGATGCGGGCGAGGGTAAAAAAGGAGAACTCATATTTCCGCCTTATTACACCTGGACGCGACTGGGCGTAAAAATCGGTTTTCTGGGTTATACCGACCCGATGGTGCCCCTGCGGCAGTCGCCGAATTACTCCAAAGGCATCATTTACACCAAACCGGAGGAAAATCTGGCCTGGTATGTCAAGGTGTTGCGCGAACAGGAGCAATGCGATTTTATCATCATCCTGGCGCACCTGGGTCTTTCGCAACAAATCCACCTGGCCAATCTGCCCGAATGCGAGGGCGTACACTATATTTTCGGCGGCGACACCCACGAGCGGGTGCGCGAGCCGATCGTTTGCAAATACGCCAAAGTGGTGGAGCCGGGCGCATTCGGCTCTTTTGTCGGCAGGCTCGACCTGGAAGTGAAAGACGGAAAAATCGTCAGCGAACGATACGAACTGCTGGAGGTAGACGCCAAAAAGCACAAACCCAAACCGGCAGTTCAACAATTGCTCAGCAGCCTGGAAGCGCCGTTTAAAGCTGACATCGAAACCATTCGGGGTTACAGCACAGTGCCACTGTACCGCTATTTTGTTATTGAAAATACCATCGACACGCTCATACTGGATGCTTTGTCCTGGCGGGTGGAGACAGATATTGTGCTGTCCAACGGCTTCCGTTTCTGTCCGCCGCGCAACACTGGGCCGGATGGCATGGCGCCCATCACGGAAGGTTTTATTTATGACATGCTGCCCGTCGATTCGCTGGTTCGCACAGCCAAAGTGAGCGGTCAGCAGCTGCTCGACTGGCTCGAAAAAGAACTCAACAACGTTTTTGCCAGGGATGCCTCCAAACGTTTCGGCGGCTGGGTGGTGAAATTTAAAGGTATGAAAGTAGAATTCCTGGCCTTTGGCGAACCGGGCAAACGCGTGCAAAAAGTCAGCATCGGCGATCAGCCGCTCGATCCGGCGCGTATCTACTCGGTCTGCGCCTGCGAGCGCGACGGCGACCCGGATACCATGCTTTGCCGGATTCCGCAAGTGAAAGAAGGCAAAAACACAAAGTACACCCTGCACCAGACGATGCGGGATTACCTGGCCGTCCATTCACCTGTTACGCCGACACCGCAAGGCAACGCCATCGCATTGGATGCGCCGGCAACGCTGCTGACGCAGGTGACAGGGGTAGATTACCAGTTTAGATAGGTTTATATGATGCAAATACTAAATAATTGGAAATTTGTACTGATCGCCTGCCTCACACTCGGGCTGGCGCCTTTTGTACCCGAACCTCATATCTGGGGTAAATTACGCTGGGTAGCCGGCGGCGGCGTGGGCATGACGGCTATGGACTGGTTCGACCTGGCATGGCACGGACTGCCCTGGGTGGCGTTGTTGCGACTGCTGGTGCTGAAGGTGGTGAATCGTGAGTCGTGAGTGGTACATTGCTTTTTGCCCTTTGCAATTTTGCCCCTTTTACTTAATACCAATTGGGCGTTTCTTGAGCGGGCAAGGCTTTGGTAACGTTTACTAAACTTTTTAAATTTAGTAAACGTATCCCCGGCTTAACCCATGCACAAAACCTGGCGGCACGAAGTAAAATATCAATTGGGCGTTTCCTGAGTGGGCATCATCAATCTAACATCTCATCCTCCTCCAGCATGGTCAACTGCCCGGGTTCCAGTAAAATCCTGGCGCAGGCGGCCGCGTGGGGCAGTTCATACCGGAAAAAGACCTTCATGGTGTGTACTTTTCCTTCATAAAACGACTTGCTTTGGGCGCTGAAATCGCCGGCATCCAGCGCTTTTTGTGCCACTACC
>JAYSZC010000648.1:0-1471 GCA_043738235.1 Lewinellaceae bacterium
CCCATCACAAGCATGGCTTTGGACACCACAAAACTGCCGATGGCAAAAACAGGGTCGGGAATCATCGGCACCAAATATGCCCGGGTAGCATAAACGGCCAGGATGGACGGGATGCCGAAAATGACCGCGGTCTTCAGGTTGACCATGTGTTCCCGGTATTTGGGCACCGTACCGACGAGGCTGGTGGAGCCTACAATAAAGAGCGAATAGGCCGTAGCCAACACAGGGTCTACGCCAAAAAGATACACCAGTACCGGTACGGTCAGGATGCTGCCGCCACCGCCTATAAGCCCCAGCGAAACACCGATCAGCGCTGATGCGAAATATCCCACGATTACCATGATAATTTGACTTGAAATGCCATCGTATTCATTTTCGCTTAAAAGGTTGAACCATTTGACTGAAAAAACCGTGTGGGTACTCGTCTACTTCCTCGAAACCAAGTTTGATGTCACGCCCGTCGCGGGGAATCCAGGCCGAGCCGAACAGGTAGTCCCAAAGGGAAAGGGAGATGCCATAATTCACGCCGGCTCTGCCCGGCGGCAAATCTTTGACGTGGTGCCAAATGTGCATCTGCGGGTTGTTGAAAATATATTTCAAGGGCCCGATCGGCAAGTAAATATTGGCGTGGTTGAGGTGCCCGATCAAAATCGTGAACAAGTGAACAATGATGAAATCCTGAATCCCAAAACCGATCATGGCCAATGGTACGTACTCGATGCTCCGGTACACGATGTTTTCCATGAAGTGATATCGCAGGTGCGCCGCGTAGCCCATCTCGCGAACGGAGTGGTGCACTTTGTGGAATTTCCACAACGTGGGCGAGTAGTGCAGTAAGCGATGGGTGTTCCACTGTACAAAATCGCGCACGAAGAACAGGACGAGCAGCTGTACCCAGTGCGGCAGCTGGGCCACATTGATGGCGACCAGGTTGCGGATGCCGAACACATTGGCCAGCAGCTCGTTGAAGGCCTGCGAAACCACATTCGATACGGCTGCATAGCCCACAAGCCCGAACAGGAAACAGTTGAAAAACATGTAAAAAGTGTCCAGCCAAAAATCTTCCCGAATGACGGGCTGATTCTTCCGCCACGGGAACAACAATTCCAGGGCGTACACCAGCGCAGAAAGGGCAATCAGCCAATATACAAAATTACCCCAGTGGGGATTCAACACTTCGTTCCAGAGGTAGACCGCGTAGCCCGTGAAACTATTGACGAAGGTTTGCCAGTAGGCTTCCATAACTATCTTTTATGTCACTCAACGAAACACGTAATCAACCCCACTGACCTGTGAGAGCAAGGTTGCGGGAGCATCCAGCATTTTTGCCGCACCCGTCGGCACGGGTGATACCGGCGAATGCTCCGCCAGATATATAGAAAACGAACAAAAAATAAACCATCATGGCAAACGAGCCGACGCCATTGTAAAAGGCATGTTGCAACACTCAAGATCAAGTTCGGGGCAAAAA
>JAYSZC010000649.1:0-1470 GCA_043738235.1 Lewinellaceae bacterium
CCTTCGAGGTGGGCGTTGAGCGCCACCACTTTTCGTTCGGATTCGAGCCGTTCGATGGTCGCGCGCTGGAGCTGTTCCTGCTGCGCGGAAAGGCGCTGTTTCTGGCGATAGGCACGGCGCATCAGGTAGAGTAACACCAGCAGTCCGAGTATCCCTGCCAGGGCGCTGTATGTGCGGATGTTTTGAATTCTGTTTTGGTTTTCCAGGTCGCGGATGGCGGATTCTTTTTTCTCTGTTTCGTATTTCGTCTCCGAATCGGCCACTTTTTCAGCCATTTTTATATTAAAAACAGAATCCATACCTGCGGTAAATTTTTCATCGAAGCGGCCGGCTTCGTCAAATTTTTTCTGCATCAGGTTCCAGTCCCGCAGGTGTGCGTAATTTTCGAGGATCATGGATTTTTGCTTCATTTTTTCCGCCAGTACGAGCGACTCCTCGAAATACGTTTTGGCTTTTGCCATGTCGCCCGCTTCGAGAAAAGTACGGCCCAGATCAGCCTTTGTTTGGCAAATCATAAATTCATCCTGGTGTTCCTGTGAGAGAGTCAGCGCTTTTTGAAGGAATTCAAGCCGTTTGGCCTGTTCGCCCGTAAAGCGATATATTTTGCCCAGAATACCGTAGATGTACGCCAGATGGAGTTTATTGCCGGATTCCAACAGGAATTTTTCCGCTTTAAATGCGGTCTCCACCGCTTCGGCGTATTTCTTTTGGTTGCGTAGCACTTCCGTAATATTAATATAAGAGGCGCCGATACCCGCTGCCATCCCAATGGTTTCAAAGGCACGCAGGGCAGTATTGTAGTATTGCAAGGCTTCATCATACCGTTTTAAATCCATGTAGGTAAGCCCGAGGTTCAGGCTGGCGATACCGGTGACTTCGGGTTTGTTCAGTTTTTCCGCTTCCCGCCGCACCTCCAACTGGTACACCAGCGCCTCGTCGAATTTACCCATGCGGTATTTGATCGTACCCATTCGGGTAAGTCCGCCCAGCAAATTTTTTTTCTGGGGAATCATCCGGGCATAAACCAGTTCTTCCCGGGTTATTTGTTCCGCTTTTTCGTAATCGCCGAAATTCAGCCATGTTTCTGAAATACTGTTCAAGGAACTCGCAATCGCGCCGGTGTCGCGCAACTCCCTGGCCAGTTGAAGTCCCTCCTCACCATAACGCAACGCTTTGTCTTTATCGGAAAACCTGTATTCCCAACTAAGCATATACAATGCTTCAGCCCGCAAATGACCCGTGGAGCCTGGAAGCACTTTCTCTAAACTATCGATTTGGGATTGAGAAAAAGCGGAGAAAACCACGCAAAAAATCAAACAAACGACGCTGCCATATTTGATGTGGTACAACGAATTTTTTGATTCGGGCAAGAAAAAATTCAAAGGTGTCCTCATATCTGAAAATGAATTGTTGTGCAATAGTTTCCTTTACAGAAAACAAATTTCAGACATAAAAAAAGTTGGGTTTTGT
>JAYSZC010000650.1:0-9344 GCA_043738235.1 Lewinellaceae bacterium
GTTATCCGTTATTAGTTATTGGTTATCAGTGTTGATAATCAAGCATTTGCAAAGAACTTAATCTAAACTGTTTTGCCTGATAAACTTACTTTGTTATGAGCACTCCTTTTCTCGGACTCCGCACCTGCATTTATCGCGTTACCGATCTCGGCAGCGCCACCGAATGGTATAGCCAATTGCTAGGCATTCGCCCGTATTTTGAACAACCCTTCTACGTCGGCTTTGAAGTTGGCGGATACGAACTCGGCCTCCAACCGGAAGAGCACGCAAATAGTTCCCGGGGAGAAAATATTGAAACGTATTGGGGAGTGGAAGATATCGACGCCGTATTTGCCCGATTGCTCGCTGCCGGCGCTTCCGCGCACCAGGAACCGACGGAAGTCGGCGACGGTATCCGGGTGGCGACCGCAAAAGATCCCTGGGGCAATATCGTCGGTGTCATTTTTAATCCGCACTTTCGCGGGGGATTGTGATGAGTGGATTTTGGGATTTTATGGAACACGGATTTGAAGGATGAGACACGGATTTTTCCTACAAGGGAAAAATCCGTGTCTCATCCTTCAAATCCATGTTCAATTACGCAACGTTCAATCAAGAGCAACCTCAGATCACAGAAATCAGGATCAGTAATGGCAAAAGCAAAAAAAGATACTTCCATACCGCCTACCACCTCTGCCGGTCACGAGGATCATATCATCACGCTCTCCGGCATGTACCAGAATTATTTTCTGGATTACGCCAGTTATGTGATCCTGGAGCGTGCGGTGCCTGCCATCGAAGACGGGCTAAAACCCGTGCAACGCCGCATCCTGCACGCCATGAATGAACAGCACGACGGGCGCTACCACAAAGTGGCCAACCTGATCGGGCAAACGATGCAATTTCACCCGCATGGCGACGCGGCGATCGGCGATGCCCTCGTCAATATGGGCCAGAAAGAACTGCTGATCGACTGCCAGGGCAACTGGGGCGATTACCGCACGGGCGATTCCGCTGCCGCGCCGCGATATATCGAGGCGCGCCTCACCAAATTCGCGCTGGATATCGCTTTCAATTCGGATACTACTGTCTGGCAGCTCAGTTACGACGGCCGCAAACGCGAGCCGGTCAACCTGCCGATGAAATTCCCCCTCGTGCTGGCACACGGCGCGGAAGGCATTGCGGTAGGACTGAGCACCAAAATCCTGCCCCACAATTTTATCGAAATTATCAAAGCGAGCATCAGCGCGCTGAAAGGCCGCAAATCCGATTTGATCCCCGATTTTCCCACGGGCGGCCTGATCGACGCCGGCAACTACAACGGCGGCGGCAGGGGCGGCAAAGTGCGCGTCCGGGCCAGAATCAGGGAAATAGACAAAAAAACGCTGCAAATTACCGAGATACCTTATGGCGTCACGACGGGCGACCTGATCGAATCGATCATCAAGGCCAACGAAAAAGGGCAGATCAAGATCAAAAAGGTGATTGATAAAGTGGCGGCCAACATCGACATTGAAATCGAACTGCAACCCGGCGTCAGCCCCGACGTAACGATTGATGCGCTCTTTGCCTTCACCGATTGTGAAGTGAGCATCAGCCCCAACTGTTGCGTCATTATTGACAATAAACCGCTGTTTACGGATGTCAACGAATTGCTGCGCATTTCCACGGAAAACACGAAGGAACTGCTGCGCATGGAGTTGGAAATCCAGCAGCACGATCTGGAAGAAAAACTGCATTTCGCTTCTTTAGAGAAAATTTTTATCGAAAAACGCATTTACCGCGACATCGAGGAATGCGAAACCTGGGAGGCTGTGCTGAGTACCATCGACACGGGTTTGCGGAAATATGTGGCCACGCCCGGCATGAAACCGGCGGCCAACGACAAGCGCATCCGCCTGCTGCGCGAAATTGTGGAAGACGATATTCTGCGCCTGACGGAAATCCGGATCAAACGGATTTCCAAGTTCAATTCCTTCAAAGCAGATGAAGAAATCAATAAACTCAATGCGGAACTCGAACAAACCAGGCACCACCTCGCACACCTGACCGAATACGCCGTTGCCTACTTTGAAAACCTACTGGCTAAATACGGCAAAGGCCGCGAACGCCGCACGGAAATAGCCGCTTTCGATACCATTCAGGCCAGTGCGGTCGTGGCCAACAACGCCAAACTGTATGTGAACCGAGCGGAAGGTTTTATCGGCATGGGGCTGAAAAAAGACGAGTATGTGCAGGACTGTTCCGACATCGACGACATCATTGTGTTCCGCCGCGACGGTGTGATGAAAGTGGTCCGGGTCGGTGAAAAAACATTCGTCGGCAAGGATATTATCCACGTCGCCGTCTGGAAGAAAAACGATGAACGCACCACGTACAACTTGGCCTATCTCGACGCCAAAACGGGGCGCTCTTTTGTCAAACGTTTCAATATCACAGCCATTACCCGCGACAAGGACTACCAGTTGGGTTCCGATGCCAAGAGCTCCAAAATCCTATATTTCACCGCCAACCCGAATGGCGAAAGTGAAGTGGTGCAAGTGACGCTGACGCCCGCCAGCACGGCTAAAATCAAGATTTTCGACTACGATTTCGCCGAATTAGCCATCAAAGGCCGCGACTCCCTGGGCAATGTGCTGACCAAATATCCGGTCAAACAAATCCGCCAGAAAGAGGTCGGCAAGAGCACCATCGGCGCACAAAAACTGTGGTTCGACGACATCACAGGCCGCCTCAACACCCTGGAACGCGGCGTTCTGCTCGGCGAGTTCGATACGGGCGACAACCTGCTGATCCTGTACACGGACGGCTCGTACGAAGTCACTGACATGGACGTGCAACAGCGCTTCGAGATGAAGGAAATCCTGCACCTCTGCAAACACACGCCAGAGCTCATCGTAAACGCCGTTCACTACGACGGCCATAAAGGCTGGACGATGGTGAAACGCTTCCGCATCGAAACCATCAAACTCCGCGAACGCTACAGCTATCTGACGGATCATCCCAAGTCGAAACTGCTGTTCGCTTCGGTGAAAGAAAATCCGCGCATTTCCTACACCCTGAAAATAAAAGGCAAACCCATGACCGGAGAGGTTGCACTGGGCGATTTTATGGAACCCAAAGGCTGGAAAGCCCTGGGCAACCGGCTGAGCGATCAATTACTGGCAGCCGTAAAAGAAATAGCGCCGGGCGCCTCCAAATTGTCGCCGCCACCCAAAGAAGAACCTGCCGCCGCGCCGCAACAAACCAGTCTGTTCGGTGAATTGGATGCGCCGGAGGAAAGCGCAGCCAAAAAGACTTTTAAGGCGGGGGATACGATTGAGTTTGATTGAAGCGGGTGTTTTGGTGTTTTTGGGTTTTGGTGTTTTGGAGGGTGCGCTGCGCTGGTCTTGCGTTGTAAGTGTGGCGAAGGTTTTTTTGCCTTTATTTGCTTTTTTGAAGTAGCCCTATTTTGATTGATTCATAAGGGATTAAAGGCGTTTTCAGTCCGACGAAAATTGACGAAATATAATTATACAACCCCGATTTTAAACCCGTCGAATTCGACGGGTTTAGAAAACAAGCCGGGCTGAATAGCTTCGTTATGACACCCAAAAAATGGATCGAAACCACTAATGCCATCGGTATCGTTTCCAAATCGGGTCGATATGGTGGTACATTTGCACACAAAGACATCGCTTTTGAATTTGCCTCCTGGATATCTATTGAGTTTAAGTTATTCATTATCAAAGAGTTCCAGCGTCTGAAAGAAGAGGAGAACGACCGATTGAAATTAGAATGGAATCTGCAACGAACTCTCTCCAAAATCAACTACCGTATTCACACCGATGCGATCAAAGAAAATATCATTCCACGATTGCTCGGAAGCAAAGACACAGCTTTAATCTATGCCAGCGAAGCGGACCTGCTCAATGTTGGCCTGTTTGGTAAAACCGCCCTGCAGTGGCGCACCGAAAACCCGGATAGCAAGGGTAATATCAGAGATGAAGCCACTTTGGAACAATTGGTGGTGCTGTCCAACCTCGAAAGTATCAATGCCGTTTTGATTCATCAGGGCTTGAATCAAGCGGAGCGATTGATTCAACTCAATAAAATCGCCATTACGCAAATGAAGTCATTGGTACAACATTCAACGATACAGCAATTAAAATAACATGCTCAAAAATGCACCATCTTTCTTTGCACTTCAGGTAAGGGCACCGAATAACGGAAGGAAAACCAAACTTAATTAAAACTACTAATGAATCTGCTCAACACTTAATGTGCCAGCGAAGCAACTCCCGCATCCAGCGTACCAGGGGTATCCGATTCCATCTGCCGGGCATATTCCAGCAGTGCATTTTCTAAACAATCCATCGCGGCATCCAGATCCGTCGTATTGAGTACGTATGCAAAACGCACTTCGCGCCGGCCCATGCCCGGCGTGGCATAAAATCCCGCTCCCGGCGCGAGCATGATCGTTTGATTGTTATAAGAAAAATCTTCCAGCAGCCAGCGGCAGAAATGGTCGGCATCGTCGACGGGTAGTTCTGCAAAAACATAAAATGCGCCTTCCGGCAAATAACATTTCACGCCAGACATCGCATGAAGACGGCGGTACAACAAATCGCGGCGATTGCGGTATTCCTTTGTGACCGTTTCAAAATACACATCCTCCGTCTGCAGGGTGGCTTCTGCAAAAATCTGCCCGAAAGTAGGCGGGCTCAGGCGGGTTTCCGCATATTTCTGAATGGCATTCCGAAGCGCGGTATTGCGGGTAATAATGGCCCCGATACGGGCGCCACATGCGCTGTAACGTTTTGATACAGAATCCAATACAACGACATGCTCTTCCAGACCCGGCAGGTTGAGCGCCGAGAAGAAATGTGCGCCTTCGCTGTAACAAAACTCGCGATACACCTCGTCTACGATCAGGTACAGATCGTGTTCGAGCACAATTTCCGCCAGGGCGCGCAGGGTGGTTTCCGAATACAGCGCTCCGGTTGGGTTATTGGGATTGCACAGCATAATGGCTTTTACATCGGGCGTAATGGCCGCGTGAAAAGCGCTGATATCGGGCAATGCAAAACCGGTTTCAATCCGGGTTGTGATGGGTTTTACCTGCACATCGGCCATACCCGCAAAACCCAGGTAATTGGCATACAACGGCTCCGGCGACAACACCGCTTCTCCCGGATTCAGGCAGGCCAGCAGGGTAAACCATACCCCTTCGGATGCGCCGGAGGTGACCAGAATTTCATCGGGGTGGATGTCAATATCGAATTTCCGGTAGTAAGCCGGCATTTTTTCGCGGTAAGAAGCAATTCCGTTGGAAGGGCTGTAAGCGAGAATATCAATCGAGGCATTGCGGACGGCATCCAGGGCGACCTGGGGCGTCAGGATATCGGGCTGACCGATATTCAGGTGGTAAACTTTTTTTCCGGCTTTTTTGGCGCGTTCGGCGGAAGCGGCAAGTTTGCGTATCGGAGAACTGTGTGCGGATAAACCGCGATCAGAGATGTTAGGCATAAGTAAAAGGCAAATTACAAAAAGCAAAAAGCAATGAAAGTCAATGCATTACAGAAGGTTTAGCACAAACCTTTTTCACATAAAATGGCGGCAAAAATAAGGCCTATTTCTTGAACTACGGATGTACGCAACTTAATACAGTGTTAAGCAGCTAAAAACGGGGTAGCACGCCTTTTAAGGCGTCGGGACGAGGCCATTCATGGCCGTCCATACTCTCCTTCATTAAGGCAATACCCCATCTTTTCTCATCAGATCAATAAAATTTTTACTGCCTTGTATGTTGGGATGCATAAAATCTCCAAAATCGGTTGGGTTTGGAAGCGCCCTGCTATAATCTGTTACGGTCAAGCCCGTAGCCTCTTCCGCAGCCTTTTTTAAGGCATTGAGATTGGCGACATTTTGGGCAAATTGCGGGAAATAAGGACTTATCACTAAGTGAACGTCTACGCCCCTGGCTTGTGCGTCGGCGCATATTTCTTTCAGTTGTAGCAGTAAATACGGGTGAATTTCGAGTGGGTACTGGTGCTGCGCTACTTCGGCAGCCAGTTTGGGCGATATCACGCGGTCGAGCAACCAGCCGGCATCCGTTTGCTTGCGGTGGGAGAGGGCGCGCTGAAAAATTTCGTTGTTGTACCGGAACAAGGCAGACACTTTTCCACCCCACCATACTTTTTCTAACTTATTGTGAATCAAGGTGTCCAAACGGAATGACTGACCCGAATAGCTCAAAAAACCCGCCATGAGTTCGTCGTTCCTGCGGTCGCAACTGGTGATGTCGATTAGCAGCCGTTTGGGCGCCCGGTACCGTTCGAGGTAGTCCTGCACCAAGACCTTTGCTACATCCATCGGCAGTCCGTTGTAACTCATATTAAAAGTTTTCAGGTCGGTTTTTTCTTCGATATAAGGTTGGTAAAAAGTAAGCCCCCGCGAGTTTCCAAGCAATAAAATATCTGCTCCGGCAGCGCCATTGTACATCCGGGAATAGCGAAACTGGCTTCGTGCCACTTGCTGCTGTAAAAAATAGCCGCCTACCCGATCCCCGGCCAGGAGCACGGTCAGAAACGCAATATACCAGCCTGTTTTTTTCAACATTAGTAGTTATCCGTTATTGGTTATCAGTGTTGATAAGGGTTGATAAGGTTTATGAAGGTTGATAAGGTTGATAATACAACTGCTCGGAAAAGGTAAAGTTGCTTCATTTTTGAGCGGCTGTCTTATCAACCCTCATCAACCTTCATAAACCTTATAAACCCTTATCAACCCCGCTCTAAAATTGGAAATAAATAAACGCATTGGCCCCAAAACTCCCGAAAAACGCAATCAGCCAAAGTAGCGAACAAAAAAGCGCCATCCGCAAGGCGGGTTGTTCTACTTGCCGCACATTCCAGCGGATGCGCAGGTTGGAAATTTCCACCAACAGCAGCATGGCAATAAGCAAGCCCCCTTTTACCACCTGAAATTTGTTGATAACCGCGCCGAAACTAAAACCTTCCAGACTCGCGATGCCCGAGATCATGGCATTGGCCGTCCCGAAACTATCGCCGCCGGCAAGCCCGACACTGCCACTACGGAAATAAATCCAGGCCAGCAACGTGAGGGCATACACCGTCAGGATGGCCACCCCGTCTGCGGCAACAAGCGGTAGCCTGATGGCCCGTACAAAACGCCGCCAAACGGGCGACACAATCCGCTGGGCGATCAGGTACAATCCGTGCAGGAAGCCCCAGAAAACGAAGGCCCAGTTGGCCCCGTGCCAGAGGCCGCCTAAAAGCATCGTGAGCATATTGTTTTTATACGTTCCCCACTTGCCCTGCCGGTTGCCGCCCAGTGGAATATACAGGTAATCGCGCAGCCAGGTAGACAGAGAAATATGCCAGCGCGTCCAGAATTCCGAAAAACTTTTGGAAAAATAAGGCGTCCTGAAATTCTCGGGGAAGGTATAACCCATCATCCGGGCCAGGCCGATAGCAATATCCGAATAGCCCGAAAAATCGCAGTAAATCTGGAAAGAATAGAAGATCACTCCAATCAGTAGATGCAGCGAACCGAATGTTTCCGGCGCAGCAAAGCATTGATCCACAAAAGGCGCCAGGCTGTCCGCAATAGCAATTTTTTTAAAGAATCCCCACAAAACCCGTCCCATGCCGCTGTTCCAGCGATTCCAGTCGAACTTTTTATCTTCGCTCATCTGGTACAAAAAGTCGGCGGCGCGCACGATGGGGCCGGCCACCAATTGTGGGAACAAAGCGATAAAAGTGGCGAATTTCAACAGCGAAGGTTCCCAGGGTATTTCGCGGCGGTACACGTCGATGGTATACGACATGGACTGGAAAGTATAAAAAGAGATGCCCACCGGTAGAATAATATGCAGGGTCGTCCAGGACGGCGTCATTCCCAGCGAACGGATCAATTCTGCCAGGTTGTCCGCAAAAAATCCGAAGTATTTAAAAAATCCCAGCACTCCCAGGTTCATCACCATACTGAAAACGAGAATGGTTGTCCTTTTCAGCCCGAATGACTGCGCCCAGGCAGTTATGTTGCCAAAAAAACGCAATACCGGGCTGCCTTTTTCACAACGGTCGCGGGTTTCTTCCGGCGCATCATTGTAACTGATCCAAAGCCCGAACCACCAGTCCAACACTGTCGAAAAAACGATCAGCGACAAAAAACGCCAGTCCCACCACCCGTAAAAAAGATAACTCGCCAGCAGACAAACCCAGGTACGTCGGCGGCCTTTCGTTCCGAAATACAGCGGAAAAAACAGCAGGATGAAGATCAGGAAGGTGAGACTGTTGAAAACCAAAGGTTAATAATGATGAATGATGAATGATGAATGATGAATGATGAATGATGAATGATGAATGATGAATGATGAAAAAATAATAATTAATTGCAAGTCAATACTTTAAAAGAAAAAAGCAGAATTCACTTCACCTGTCGGGCCAAATATTCATCATTCATCGCTCATCATTCATCATTAAAAATAACGTTTTTCCAAACCTGGTACCCCATTCCGTTCAGGTGAATGCCGTCATCAGTGAACCGGGAGGAAAGGTTACCGCCGGCATCGGTCAATTCAGCATAAATATTGAGGTATGGCAAGGCATAATCTTTGGCAATCCGGGCTATTTCGGTGTTCATTTGCTGGATGGTCACATTTTCTACCCCGATTTTTTTCAGGGTGTTGTTCACAGGGAATATGCTTTGCAAAAACAGTTCCGAATCCGGCGATTTATTTCTGAGCGTTGCAATGATGTCTCTGTAAATCGGCGCAATGTCTTCCGGTTTTTTTTCAAAAATCAAATCGTTGATACCCACCAACAAAAAGATTTTGGAAGGTTTATGCCGCACGATTTCATCCAGCCGAGCCAGTACGCCTGCTGTGTAATCGCCGACGATGCCCCGGTTGAGAATGGCAACCGAATCGGGCTGCAAGAACTCCTGCCATTCACATTGTTCCGTCTGACTATCGCCGAGAAAAATAATGGCGCCTTGTTGTACAGGCATGCGTTCGAACAGGTCTTTCCGCGATTTGTACAGCCCCGCTACATCGTGCCGAAGCCGGGACAGAGCATAATTCCAGCCTCCGAGGCGCTGAACAATGACCCACAGACAAAGCAAAAGAAATACATTGAGCAACAAGGACACCCACAAAGGGAAACGGCTCTTCATAAGTTAACGGGTAAAATTTAAAAAATCCAAGTTGGGGTTGTGTCAAAAGTCTAAAGCGAAAAAAATGTTTTTTCGCACCAAATTATAGTTGCCAAATGCAATGTGAAAATTTGACAACTTTCAAAAAGTTGTCAAATTTAGCACCCGACCAAAACTTTATTTGGTATTCTTTGGCCAGGTTTTCA
>JAYSZC010000651.1:0-3562 GCA_043738235.1 Lewinellaceae bacterium
TGCTTAGTTTTGCTTTCAAAAACAAGCCATGAGATTATTTTTTGCAACGTTGTGCGCCATCGGATGCATTTGTCCGGCTTCGTCGCAGCGACTCGAACACCACGACCTGCTGCTTTTTTCACTGACTCAAAATGCAGACAGCAGTTGGCTGCCGAATGCTCCGCGTTTTCTGACAAAATTTAATCCCAAAGGCTATAATAACCAGCCTGCCTTTTTCTCCGATAATGAGCTGTATCTGACCGTACAGTTCCCGGCCGATACCACACAAACCGACCTGGTGGCGCTCGACCTGGGTTCGCTTACACAAACCCGGGTGACCGCCACCCCACTCACCGCCGAGTACTCCCCCATGCTGATGCCCAGCGGTCGGCGTTTTTCCTGTATACGGGTGGAAGAGGACGGATCGCAACGCCTGTGGTCGTTTCCGATCGACCGATCGGATAATGGCCGGCCGGAGTTTCCCAATGTATATGGAATCGGTTACCATTGCTGGTTGCGCGACACCCTGGCCGCTTTTTTTATCGTGGGGGAAAACGGCGGGCCGCACACGCTCCAGGTGGCGGGAACGCAGGCGCAAAAACCACAACGCATCGCTTCCAATATCGGGCGTTGCCTGCTCCGGACAGCCAGTGGCCAACTGGCCTTTGTTACAAAAACAACGGAGGAGACCTGGTTTCTCAAAACCTGGAACCCACAGAATAATCAGCAGGAGATTGTGGTGAAAATGCCGACCGGGAGCGAAGATTTCACCATCCTGCCCGATGGTACTTATGTGACAGGCAATGGGTCGCGCCTGTTTCAATACAAACCGGGACGGCAGACGGATTGGAAGGAGATTGCTAATCTGAGCCAGTACGGGGTGAAAAAAATTACGCGGCTGGGGAGTTCCAGAAATAAAAAATTGGTGGTGGTGGTAGAATGAACTCACCCAATCTGCTCGCTGCTTGCGCGAGGCTCTGCCTCGTGTAATATATCCCCCGGGCTTTGCCCGTTTTAATAGTCGTAAAAGGGCAAAGCCCTAATGATTGGATACACGAGGCGGAGCCTCGCGCAAGCGGTCAGAGCCTCGCGCAAGCGTTGGTGGAATGAACTCCCCCTGCTTGCGCGAGGCTCCGCCTCGTGTAATATATCTGTCGGGCTTTGCCCGTTTTTTATTAGTCGTAAATGGGCAAAGCCCAAATGATTGGATACACGAGGCAGAGCCTCGCGTAAGCGCAGAACTCACCCAATCTGCTCGCTCGTCATCCCGAACCGCCGTTCCCTTCTTTGATAGCTCAAAATCGCTTCAAAAAGTTCTTTTTTGCCAAAATCCGGCCAGAAAACGGGTGTAAAGTACAGTTCCGCATACGCAATCTGCCAGAGCAGAAAGTTGGAAATACGTGTTTCGCCGCTGGTGCGGATGAGTAGTTCCGGGTCGGGAATGCCCTGCGTACTCAAAGCGCTTTCAAAGACGCTTTCATTGATCTGTTCAGGCAGGAGTGTTCCGTTTTTGGCTTGTTCGGCCAGCAACCGTGCCGCCCGAAGGATTTCCCATTTGGCGGAATAATTCAGCGCCAGCACCAAGGTGATGCGGGTATTATTTTTGGTATCTTCCATGCCTTGCCGAAGCGCCTTTAAACTGGCAGAAGGCAACGCTTCTATGTCGCCGATAGCCATCAGGCGCACGCCGTTTTTGTTCAGGTCGCGGATTTCACCTTTGATCGTTTCCACGAGCAGGGTCATCAGCGCCGTGACTTCAGCGGGCGGGCGGTTCCAGTTTTCCGTACTGAACGCGTAGAGCGTGAGGTAGTGCACCCCGATTTCTGCCGCCGCCTCGGTGACATCCCGCACACTTTTTACGCCGCTGCGATGGCCCAATACGCGGGGCATACCTTTTTGTTTGGCCCATCGGCCATTCCCGTCCATGATGATGGCGATATGCCGGGGGACTTTATCTGGAATGATCTGTGATTTCAGGTCGGACATGGCTGCGGATTTATGCGGTAAAATTGCAGAGCCAATTATTGGTATACAGTGACTTCAGCAGATTGTATGGATGGCAGGGAGCACAAATGTATTTCAAAAAGTGGTTTTCCCGGAGGAATACCGGTTTAAAAGGCTTTTCCAGATAACGTCCGGGAATTTTTTTTGTGAATGCAGCCCGCAATTTTCAGAAAATGTAAACCTTCGCCCATCAGTACCTTGATTTATATGATTTTTGGATATACAGGATGGTAACTTCAGAGGCCGTTGAAATATCCGTTTTATAAATCAGGTGAATCCAGGCAATCATTCTTAATCATGGTCACCATGCACAACGACATCCGCCAGCGTTTTAATGCCGCTTTCACGCCGGAAAAATACCAGGCTTTTCTGCATACCGTGGATACGGCATTTGGAGAAGCCGTTACTTTCAGGGTGTCAGAAACCCCCATTTTCGTGCCGAAATCGCTAAAAATGCAACTTTTACAGGGTGTGGAAGATATTTGTGCGGTACTTCAGCAGCCGGATTTCAAACAACGCAGCGAAGCGGCATTGCCCGCGCACCTGCGGGTACCCGGCGAAGACGAACATACCATTTTCCTTCAACTCGACTTCGGCATTTGCAAAGGCCCCAATGGCACGCTCACGCCGCAATTGATCGAAATGCAGGGCTTCCCTTCGCTGTATTTTTTTCAGGAAATGCTGGCGGCATCCTATCGCAAACACTTCGATATTCCGGCGGAATGGAGTCACCTGTTCGGCGGGTTGAATTCAGAAAGTTATATCGAGATGTTACGGGAAGTAATCGTAGGAAACTCCAAACCCGAAAATGTGATCCTGCTGGAAATTGAGCCGGAAAAACAAAATACCAGGATCGACTTCTGGGGTAGTCAACAGTACCTGGGCATTAAAGTATTGTGCCTGTCCAAAGTCAAACGCGAGGGCCGCGACCTGTACTATTTAGATGAAAACGGTCGGCGTGTCGGGATAGAACGCATCTACAACCGCATCATTTTTGACGAACTGGAAAAGCGCAACGACCTGCCCCGCGAATGGGATATGACCACCGAAGTGAATGCCGAATGGGTGGGGCACCCCAACTGGTTTTTCCGCATCTCGAAGCACACCCTGCCTTTTATGAATAGCCCCTTCGTGCCCGAAACGGTGTTTGTCAACGAATTAAAAAGTATTCCCGACGACCTGGAAAACTGGGTGCTCAAACCCCTGTTTTCTTTCTCCGGGCAGGGCGTTAAAATCAATGTTACCCGCGAAGACGTGGAATCGGTGGACGATCCGGGCAATTTTATCCTGCAGCGAAAAGTCGATTACGTCGCGGCCGTGGAAACAATCAACCCGGAAGAACCCTCCAAATGCGAGATCCGCATGATGATTCTGTGGAATAAAAACTGGGCGGCGCCGCGCCTGGTGAACAACCTCGTGCGCATGAGCAAAGGTGAAATGGTGGGCGTGCGCTACAACAAGGGAAAAGACTGGGTAGGCGCCAGCGTCGGATTTTTTGAACCGTAAGCAAAAAGCAAAATTGCAAAGGGCAAAAAGCAAGATGCAAAAACCAATGAATTAGATAGGTTTTTGGTTTTTG